>JBQCFB010000077.1:0-35772 GCA_051959715.1 Pseudolabrys sp. | reverse complement strand
TGGTTCTACAGCCATCCGGCCGTCTACATCATGGTGCTGCCGGCGATGGGCGTCGTCTCGGAGGTGTTCGCCTGCTTCGCGCGGCGGCGCGTGTTCGGCTATGCGATGATGGTCTACGCCATGATGGCGATCGCGGTGATCGGCTTCTTCGTCTGGGGCCATCACATGTTCGTCGCCGGCCAGTCGCAGTACGCGAACTTCGTGTTCTCGTTCCTGTCCTTCATCGTGGCGGTGCCGTCGGCGATCAAGGTCTTCAACTGGACGGCGACGCTCTACCGCGGCCAGATCACCTTCGAGGCGCCACTCATCTATGCGCTCGGCTTCCTCGGCCTGTTCACGATGGGCGGTCTGACCGGCCTGTTCCTCGCCTCGGTGCCGATCGACGTGCACGTCACCGACACCTATTTCGTCGTCGCGCATTTCCACTACATCATGGTCGGCGGCAGCGTTTCCGCCTTCTTCGCCGGCCTGCATTTCTGGTGGCCGAAGATCACCGGCCGTCTCTATTCGGAAGCCTGGGCGCGGTTCGCGGCGATCGTCATGTTCCTCGGCTTCAACACCACCTTCATGCCGCAGTTCATCATGGGCTATGGCGGCATGCCGCGGCGCTACCACGTCTATCCGCCGGAGTTCCAGATCTGGCACGTCATGTCGTCGGTCGGCGCGATCGTGCTCTTCGTCGCCTATACATTGCCACTCATCTATCTCACCTGGTCGCTGTTCTACGGCAAGAAAGCCGGCGCAAACCCGTGGGGCGCGACCGGCCTCGAATGGCAAACACCCTCGCCGCCGCCGAAGGAGAACTTCGCCACGCTGCCGCACGTGAAGGCGCCGCCCTACCGCTATCATCCGGACCGCGAAGCGCCTGACGCCGACAATCGCGAGCCTGAAACGATGCAGGGAGAGATGCCATGAGCGAGGCCTCCCGTCTCCTGCACGAGCCATGGCCCAGCATCGAGCGCCAGAAGGTCGCCGTGACGTTCGGCATGTGGGTCTTCATCGCCAGTGAGGTGCTGTTCTTCGGCGGGCTGTTCCTCGCCTACACGATCTACCGCCATCTCGATGCCGATGCCTTCAAGGCCGCGGCGCGCGAGACCGAAGTGATCTACGGCGCGACCAACACGGCGGTGCTCCTGACCAGCAGCCTGACCATGGCGATGGCCGTGAAGGCGTCCGAAGAAGGCCTGCGGCGCATGACGCTGTGGTGCCTTGCCGTCACGGCAGCGCTGGGCGTCGCATTCCTCGTCATCAAGGGCTTCGAATACCACTCCGATCTGGAGAGGGGCCTATGGCCGGGGCCCGGCTTCCCGCTACACCCGGCCGCGACGCAACTGTTCTGGGCCTTCTACTGGATTTCGACCGGCGTCCATGCCGTGCATCTCACGGTCGGCATCGGCATCGTCGCGGTCGTGATGGTCCAGCTCAAGCGCGGAACATTGCCCATCGCGGCGACACGGTTCGAGGGCGTGGCGCTGTACTGGCATCTCGTCGACACGATCTGGATCTTCCTGCTGCCGATGCTCTACCTCGTGGGGCGCGCATGAGCGGCGGATCACGCAGCACGCTGAAACTCTGGCGCAAGCCCTCGCTCATCTGGGTCGCGCTCATGCTGCTGCTGACTTTGAGCGTCGGCTCCGCCTATGTTCCGCTCGGACCCGGCAACGGCCTCATCAATTACGGCGTCGCGGTATCGAAGGCGGCGCTCGTGCTCTTCTTCTTCATGCATCTCGACCGCGGGCGCGCGCTCGTCCGTGTCGTTGCCTGCGCGGGCCTGTTCTGGCTCATGTTCCTGTTCTCGCTTTCCTTCGGCGACTATCTCACGCGCGACTGGAACGGCAGCGCGTCGACGCTGGCGCCGGACAAGAAGGACCTGGCGACCCACGAGCGCGGCAATTATCCGAAGGATCGGCTGCCGCTCGCGCCGCGATTTGGATCGCGCGACTGAGGGCAAGTTCCTCCGCTTTGCAGCCATTCCGAATTTCATGATGCCGACAGGAACCCCCGGCGGCATCGGGACTTGCCGGGATAATGACACACCGCCGCGCGCCGGAGGGCGCGCGACGCAAACCGCGCAAGACATTGCAAGGGGGTCAGAATGAACGACTCGCATTCAGGCGGCGCTGGGGGCTTCAGCCGCCGGAACTTCCTCACCACCACGATGGCCTCCACCATGACCCTTTCGGTTCTCGACAAAGCGCGCGCCCAGACATCCGACGCTCCGGCGCGCGTGTCGCCGCGGCAGCCACTGACGCTGTCGCTCACCGTGAACGGCCAGGAGCGGCGGCTGGCGCTCGACGTGCGCACCAGCCTGCTCGACGCCCTGCGCGAGCACATCGGTCTCACCGGCACGAAGAAGGGCTGCGATCACGGCCAGTGCGGCGCCTGCACCGTCCTGATGGACGGCAAGCGGGTCCTCTCCTGCCTCACACTCGCGGCGAGGGCGCAGGAACACGAGATCACGACGATCGAGGGCTTGGCCGGCCCGGACGGCGCGCTGCACCCGATGCAACAGGCATTCATCGACCACGACGCCTTCCAGTGCGGCTACTGCACGCCGGGACAGATCATGTCGGCGGTCTCCTGCGTCACCGAAGGCCACGCCAATTCGGCGGACGAGATCCGAGAGTTCATGAGCGGCAATCTCTGCCGATGCGCCTGCTATCCGAACATCGTCGACGCCGTCACCGACGCCAAGCCGAAGATGAAGGAGACCTGACCATGCATCCCTTCGTCTATGCCCGCGCCACGTCCGCGCAAGGCGCCGTCGAAACGCATCGCCTCGCCGAGACGCCGCGCGACGCGGCCGCGGTGCGCGCGCGCAGCCAGTATCTCGCCGGTGGCACCACGCTCGTCGACCTGATGCGCCTCGACGTGATGCAGCCCGAGCTCGTCACCGACATCAACGCGCTTGAGGAGACGCCGTCGGGCGAGATCGAGTACAGTCCGCGCGGGCTCTGGCTCGGCGCGCTCGTGAAGATGTCGCAGGCGGCCGAACATCCCGACGTCGTCACGCATTTTCCGGTCATTGCGCAATCGCTTCATCTCGCGGCGAGCCCACAACTGCGCAACATGGCGAGCCTCGGCGGCAACGTCCTGCAAAGGACGCGCTGCACGTATTTCCGCGACATGTCCTACGCCGCCTGCAACAAGCGCTCGCCGGGCTCCGGCTGCGCCGCGATGGACGGCGTCAACCGGACCCACGCCGTGCTCGGCGCCTCCGAGCGCTGCATCGCCACCTACCCCGGCGACTTCGCGCAGGCACTCATCGCGCTCGACGCCGTCGTCGATGTGGCCGGCCCGTCCGGCTCCCGCACAATTCCCTTTGCCGAGCTGCACCGGAAGCCGGGCGAGTCGCCGCACATCGAGACCGTGCTGCAGCCGGGCGATCTCATCACGGCCTTCGTCGTGCCGCCCTCACCGTGGGCGCGGCGCTCGAAATACGTGAAGGTGCGCGACCGCGAGTCCTACGAATTCGCGCTCGCCTCCGCCGCCGTCGCCCTCGACATGACCGATGGACAGGTTCGCCAGGCCCGCATCGCCCTCGGCGGCCTCGCCACCGTGCCGTGGCGCGCGCGAGAGGCCGAGGCCATGCTGCGCGGTCAAAAGCTGACCGACGACACGCTCGAAGCGGCGGCGGACAAGGCATTCGACGGCGCGGCACCTCGCGGCGAGAACGCCTTCAAGGTCGCGCTCGGCAAACGCACGCTGGTGCGCGCGCTGCGTGAAACCGCCGCCATGACTCTTTGAACGGAGCGCACACCATGAATCGCGCCGCCCCTACCCCGCTCGACAATATGGGCCGCCCCGAGCCGCGCCTCGACGGCCGCGCCAAGGTCACCGGTGAGGCTCGCTACGGCTCCGATTTCGGCGTCAACGATCCGGCCTACGCCTTCCTCGTCACCAGCGTGATCGCCAAGGGCCGCATCAAAACTATCGACGCGCGCGCCGCCAAAGCGGTGCCCGGCGTGCTCGAAGTATTCACGCACGAGAACACCAGGGGCCTGCAAGAGGTGCCTTTCTCGACCGGCGGCGGCGGCTCGACGCAGTCGATGCAGGACATGGGGCCCGAGATTTTCCACGACGGACAGATCATCGGCATGGTGGTCGCCGACAGCTACGAGGCTGCGCAGGAAGCGGCCTCGCTGGTCAAGGTCGACTACCAGTCCGAGAAGCCAAGCGCGACTTTCGGTTCGCCGGGCGTCACCGAGGAGGACGCCAGCAAGGCGAATGCGCGCGCCAAGGACCTGCCGCAAGCCGGCGACGCCGATGCGGTGATCTCGGCGTCCGAAGTCAGAATCGAAGCCGAATACGGCACACCGACTGAGCATCACAATCCGATCGAGCTCTTCACCACCACTGCCGAATGGCGCGGCGACGAGCTGACGATCTACGAGCCGAGCCAGTTCGTGTACGGGCAAAAGGCGAGCGTCGCCAAGAAGCTCGGCATCTCTGACGACAAGGTGCGCATCGTCAGTCCCTATGTCGGCGGCGCGTTCGGCTCCAAGGCTCAGTTCTCGCCGCGCACGGGCTTCGTCGCCTACGCCGCGAAGGTGCTCAACCGTCCGGTCAAGCTCGTCGCCACGCGTGACCAGGCCTTCACCATCCAGACCTACCGTGCCGAGACGCGCCACAAGATCCATTTCGGCGCCGATCGCGACGGCACGATCAAGGGCTTCAGCCATGAGGGCTTCGAGATCACGTCGCGGCCCGACCCGTACACCGTCGCCGGCGTCGAGGATTCCGCGCGGCTCTACGACTACGGCACCGTGAAGACCCACGTGTCGCTGGTCCACGCCGACCGCAACACGCCGGGCTTCATGCGCTCGCCGCCGGTCGTGCCTTACATCTATGCGCTTGAAAGCGCGATGGATGAGCTCGCGGTGAAGCTCGACATGGATCCGGTCGCGCTCCGCCGCAAGAACGATTCAATGAAGGACACGATGGGCAAGGAATGGTCGTCGCGCTCGCTGATGAAATGCTACGACCAAGCGAGCGAGAAATTCGGCTGGTCGAGACGTGAGAGCAAGCCCGGTAGCATGAGTGACGGCGACTGGCTCGTCGGATGGGGCTGCGCGACCGCCATCTATCCGACCCATGTCGGCGCCTCCGCCGTTCGCGTGCGGCTCGAAGCCGACGGGCGCGTTCGCGTCCAGATCGCGGCGCACGATCTCGGCACCGGCGCCTACACGGTGATCGGGCAGATGGCCGCGGAGCAATTGGGTGTGCCGCTGTCCAATGTGAACGTCGAGCTCGGCGACAGCCGCTTCCCGCCGGCGCCTGTGGCGGGCGGGTCGAACACCACGGCCAGCACATGTAACGCGGTCATGAAGGCGTGCCAGGCGATCCTCGGCAAGCTCGCGCCGCCGAACGCGACGACCGGCAGCAATACCGGCACGAGCCGCAATCTCGAGGACGGCTTCAAGCGGCTCGGGGTCGGCGCGATCGAGGAATATGCCGAGTACCTGCCGCCCGGCGCCAAGCCGGAGGCGATGGCGCAGCTCTATCACGGCAAGCCGTTCCTCGGCGGCGGCTCCAAGGGCAAGAAACTGATGTACGCGCTCGGCGCGGAATTCGTCGAGGTGCGCGTGCACAAGCTCACGCGCGAGATTCGCGTGCCGCGCATCGTCGGCGCCTTCGCCGCCGGCCGCATCATGAACACGCGCACCGCGCGCAGCCAGCTCATGGGCGGCATGATCTGGGGCATCTCCTCGGCCCTGCACGAGGCGACCGAGATCGACAAGCGCAATGCGCGTTACGTCAACGACAACCTCGCCGACTACCTGATCCCGGTGAACGCCGACATCCGCGACCTCGACGTGATCCTCGTGTCGGAGCGCGACGACTTCGTCAATCCGGCGGGCATCAAGGGTCTGGGCGAGCTCGGCAATGTCGGTACGGCGGCCGCGGTCGCCAATGCCGTCTACCACGCGACCGGCATCCGGGTGCGCCAGCTTCCGATCCGGCTCGAAAACCTGCTGGCCTGATGCCGGACAGGCCGGCCGGTACCGCCTGCGTTCGCGGAACACCGGCCGGGCGTTGCCGTTGATGTTCCTCGGGGGAACTCGCAGTATTATCTCCGCGGGGCCTGAACGGAACGGCGGCTGAATGCTCGGACGCATCCTGCTTGGCTTGGCGGTCGTGGCCGCCGTCGTGTTCGGGGCGTTTTTCGCCTGGCAATGGCGCGGCGAGCTGCCGCCGGCCAGCACCAGCGCCCATGCTTTCGATCCCGGCATCGTCGCCAAGGGTGCGCAACTCGCCGCCATCGGCGAATGCGGCGTCTGCCATACCCGCGCCGGCGGCCGGGCCTATGCCGGGGGCTTCCCGGTTCAGACGCCGTTCGGCGTCGTGTACGGGACCAACATCGCCCCCGACCGCGACACCGGCATCGGCGCCTGGTCGGAAGAGGCCTTCCGCCGGGCCATACGAGAAGGCGTCGCGCGCGACGGTACGCATCTCTATCCGGCCTTCCCCTACGACCACTTCACGCGGCTGACCGACGGAGACATTTCCGCGCTCTACGCCTTCCTCATGACACGCGAGCCGGTCGCGCAGCCGAACCGGCCGTCGGAGCTCGACTTCCCGCTCAATTTCCGCATCTTCGCCGCCGGCTGGCAGCTCCTGTTCCTGACCAAGGGCCCTTATCAAAGCGATCCGTCGCATAACGCTGCATGGAATCGCGGCGCCTACCTCACCGAGAGTGTCGGTCATTGCGGCGGCTGTCATACGCCGCGGAATTCACTCGGCGTCGAACGCAAGAACGAGCCCTTCGGCGGCGGCGCGAGCGAAGGCTGGAGCGCCCCTGCGCTGAATGCGGCGTCGCCCGCCCCTGTGCCGTGGACCGCCGACCAGCTCTACGCCTATCTCCGCACCGGTTTTGCCGATCAGCACGGCTTCGCCGCCGGCCCGATGCAGTCGGTCACGGCCAATCTCGCCAAGGTGCCCGATGCCGACGTACGCGCGATCGCGACCTATGTCGCCTCGTTCATCGGCCCGCGCGATAAGGCCGACCGCCAGCGGCAGACCGATGCGGCCCGCAGCTTCGCGCAACAAAGGGCGTTCACCGTCAACGATCTCGCCCGCACGACCACAGGCGTCGCATCGGCCGATGACCGCTCCGCCGGCGGTCTCTTGTTCGCGGGCGCCTGCGCAAGCTGCCATCGCTCCGGCGGCGGGCTGCCGGCTTCGCGTCCGGTCGCGCTGGCGCTCTCGACGCCCGTCAACGCATCCGACCCGACCAACCTTCTGCGCATCGTCGCCGGCGGCATCCATCCGCCGGCTGGCAAGAGCGGTCCGATCATGCCGGGCTTTTCCGGCGCTCTGACCGATCCGCAGATCGTTGCGCTCGTCGACTACGTGCGCGCACATTACAGCCGCGGCCAGGCCTGGCCGAACATCGCGGCCACACTGGCCGACATCCGCCGCAACCCGACGCCGGCAATGGAGGCGCCATGACCGTCCTCAACGTCAACGGCAAGCAGCACGAAGTGAATGCCGACCCGCGCACGCCCTTGCTGTACGTGCTGCGCAACGATCTCGCGCTGAATGCCGCGAAATTCGGCTGCGGGCTGGGTCAATGCGGCGCCTGCACGGTTCTGGTCGACCACAATCCCGTGTTCTCGTGCGTGACGCCGATCGCCGCGCTCGAGGGCCGCTACATCCGCACAGTCGAGGACCTCGGCACGATCGACAAGCCTGGCCCCGTGCAGCGCGCCTTCATCGAGGAGCAGGCGGCACAATGCGGCTACTGCATTCCGGGAATGATGATGCGCGCGCAGGCGCTGCTGGAGAAGAATGCGGCGCCGAGCGACGCGCAGATCCGCGAGGCGATGGCGCCTAATCTCTGCCGCTGCGGCACGCAGATGCGCATCCTGCGCGCCGTGCACCGCGCAGCGAAGCTGATGACGGTCGAACTGGAGACCCCGCGGGAGGCAAAGGGATGAACGCGCCCCTCACCTCACCCACGCGCCGCATGGTGCTCGCCACGGGCGGCGCGCTCGTCGTCAGCTTTGCGCTGAAGCCGCTATCCGTGCTCGCGCAAGGCGCCAAGCCGGCACAGCCGAATATGCCGGCGCAACCGAAATTGCCGGGCAGCCTCGGCAAGGCGCCCTATCTCGACGCCTGGATCGGCATTGGCGGCGACGGCACGGTGACCATCTTCACCGGCAAGGCCGAACTCGGCCAGGGCATCAAGACGGCGCTGATCCAGTGCGCGGCGGAAGAACTCGACGTCGATCCGAAGGCGATTGCCATCGTCACCGCCGACACCGAGCGCACGGCCAACGAGGGCTACACCGCCGGCAGCCATTCCATGCAGGACTCGGGCACGGCGATCATGCACGCCGCGGCGCAGGTGCGCGGCATCCTCATCGAGCTTGCTGCCGCCCAGCTCAGTCTGCCCGCCGATCAGCTCCAGGCGAAAGCCGGCGCCGTCGTCGCCAACGACGGCCGCAGCGTCGCCTACAAGGATCTCGTTAAGGGTCAGGAGTTGCACCGCCCGGCGGCCGCGCAGTCGCCGCTGAAGAATTTCAAGGACTTCAAGGTCATCGGCACGCCGATGCACCGCGTCGACATTCCCGGCAAGGTCACCGGGGCGCCGATGTATGTGCAGGACCTGCGCCCCGAGGGCATGCTGCACGCGCGCGTCGTGCGGCCGCCGAGCTACGGCGCCGAGCTGGTCTCGCTGGACGTTGCGGCAGTAGAGAAGCTGCCCGGCGTCATCAAGGTCGTGCGCGACGGCAGCTTCCTCGCCGTCGCCGCGCAGGGCGAATTCCAGGCCACCGAAGCGATGAACATGCTGGCCTCGGTCGCGCAGTGGCGCAAGGTCGCTGCATTGCCTGACGAGAGGACCGTCCATCAGTTCCTGAGCCGGCTGCCGACGCAGGACCAGGTCATCGCCGACAAGGGCAACCCGGCGCAGCAGGGCGCGCATCTCCTGCACGCGACCTATACGCGCCCCTATCTGTCGCACGGCTCGATCGGGCCATCCTGCGCGGTCGCGCTGATGAAGGACGACAAGCTCACCGTGTGGACGCACAGTCAGGGCGTTTACCCCTTGCGCAACTCGCTCGCCAACATGCTGCGCGTGAAGCCCGAACAGGTGCATTGCATCCACGTCGAGGGCTCGGGCTGCTATGGCCACAATGCCGCAGACGACGTCGCGGCCGACGCAGCGCTCGTCGCGCGCGCGGTTCCGGGCCGGCCGATCCGCATGCAATGGATGCGCGAGCAGGAGCACGGCTGGGAGCCGTTCGGCCCGGCCATGGCCTCGAACGTCTCCGGAGCGCTCGACGAGCAGGGCCGCATCGTCGCGTGGAATTACGAGGTCTGGAGCAACACCCACTCGACCCGCCCCGGTGGACCTGCCGGTAACCTGCTGGCGGCGCAATATCTGGCGCAGCCGTTCCAGCCGCCGCCGCCGAGCGAAATTCCCATGCCGGAAGGCGGCGGCGACCGCAACGGCATTCCGATCTACACCATCCCGAACGAGCGCATCGTCGATCACTTCATTCCGCAGATGCCGATCCGCGTCTCCGCCCTGCGCGGCCTCGGCGCCTATCTCAATGTCTTCGCCATCGAGAGCTTCATGGACGAACTCGCCGCGGCGGCGAAGGCCGACCCGGTCGAATTTCGACTGAAGCATCTCGACGACCTGCGCGCGCGCGACGTCATAGCCAGAGCGGCGAAGGAATTCGGCTGGTCGAAGGACAAGCTCCCACGCGGCCAGGGCCGCGGCTTCGCTTTCGCCCAGTACAAGAACCTCGCCGCTTATTGCGCTGTCGCGGTCGAAGTATCAGTCGAGCGTGAGAACGGCACGGTCCGCCTCGGCCGCGTCGTCGCCGCGGTCGACAGCGGCCAGGCGGTCAATCCTGACGGCATCCGCAACCAGATCGAAGGCGCGATCGTGCAATCGGCGAGCTGGACGCTCTACGAAGCAGTCACCTTCGACCGCAGCGAGATCACAAGCATCGACTGGTCGCGCTATCCGATCCTGCGCTTCACGCAAGCGCCCGAAAGCGTCGCGGTCCATGTCATCGACAGGCCCGGCGAGAAATTCCTCGGCACCGGTGAAGCGGGCCAGGGACCGACCGCAGCGGCAATCGCCAATGCGATCGCCGACGCTACCGGCGCGCGTCTGCGCGACCTGCCGCTCTCCGCCGACCGCATCAAGCAGGCGATCGGCGTCTGATCCGCTTCGCGGCGGCGACTTGCATATTGCAGTGCGGAACGATTCCGTGCGGCTTGCCTTAGTCTCGACGAACGTGCGTGCAAAGTTCCATTGCGCCACGTTATGCACGCATTTCGGGCTTTTCCACCGGCCCGGGTTTGTCTAGAGCGGGCGCGCGAGTCATGTTGCGAACGTGCAGGCTCGCAGGTTGGAACCGGCTCCGCCGCGCACCGTCCACCGATCTTGCAGCAACGTTGAAATGCCCATGCCGCAATTGAGCCTGAGACAGCCGCCGCCACGGAATTCCGCCGAAACGGTCGAAGACGAGCTGCGTCACGCGATCCTGTCGAAGCTGACTTACGAGCTGGGAAAGTCGCCGGACAACGGGAGCGACACCGATTTGTATCAAGCGACCGCCCTCGCCATCCGCGACCGCATCGTCGATATCTGGATGAAGTCGCGCGCCGACGCCGAGAACAAGAAGAAGAAGCGGGTTTATTACCTCTCGATTGAATTCCTCATCGGCCGGCTGCTACTCGATACGCTGACCAATCTCCGGCTCGTTGCGCCGACGCAGCGTGCGCTCGAAAGTCTCGGCGTCGATTTTGACCGCATCCGCGTGGCCGAGCCTGACGCGGCGCTCGGCAATGGCGGATTGGGGCGCCTCGCCGCCTGCTTCATGGATTCGATGTCCGCGCTCGCCATCCCCGCCTATGGCTACGGCATCCGCTACGAGAACGGGCTGTTCGAGCAACGCCTGCATGACGGCTGGCAGCACGAATGGCCCGAGGACTGGCTGGCGCGCGGCAACCCGTGGGAGTTCAAGCGCACCGAGCCGCATTACTCGATCGGCTTCGGCGGAGCGGTCGAATATCTCGGCGGCGACGAGGCGACTCCCGCCGCCGTCTGGTATCCGGCCGAACGCGTCGACGCGATCGCCTACGACACGCCGGTCGCCGGCTGGCGCGGCCGTCACGTCAATGCACTGCGGCTGTGGTCGGCGCGCGCCGCCTCGCCCATCCAGCTCTCGACCTTCAACAAAGGCGACTATGTCGGCGCGGTCGCGGCCCGCGCGCGCGCCGAGGCGATCTCGCGCGTGCTGTATCCGAACGACGCGACCATCGAAGGCCAGGAACTGCGGCTCCGCCAGGAATACTTCTTCACGGCGGCCTCGCTCCAGGACCTCGTTCGCCGCCATCTCGACGAATTCGGCACGCTCGAGACCCTGTCGGAGCACGCCGCGGTGCAGCTCAATGACACGCATCCGGCGATCGCCGTCGCCGAGCTCATGCGTATCCTGATCGACGACCACGCGTGTACCTGGGACGCGGCCTGGCGCATCACCAAGTCGACGCTGAACTACACCAACCACACGCTGCTGCCCGAAGCGCTCGAGACCTGGCCCGTCGATCTCATCGGCCGCCTCCTGCCGCGTCATCTCCAGATCATCTACCTGATCAACTGGAAGCACCTTCAGGACACCACCGCACGCGGGATGACCGATGCCGCCTTCGTCGCCGACGTGTCCCTCGTGCACGAGAACGGCGACAAGCGCGTGCGCATGGCGCATCTCGCCTTCCTGGGCTCGAACTGCGTCAACGGCGTCTCGGCGCTGCACACCGAGCTTCTGCGCAAGACTGTCTTTCACGATCTCGCCGAAACGACGCCGACCCGCATCGTCAACAAGACCAACGGCATCACCTTCCGCCGCTGGCTCTACGAGGCGAACGGCACGTTAACGCGGCTCCTGACCGATACGCTCGGCGAGCGCGTCCTCGACGATCCGTCGCTCCTGCGCGGACTCGAGGCGCATGCGGGCGACCACAACTTCGTTGCGCGCTATCAACACGCGCGCATGCTCAACAAATCGCGGCTGGCGACGACCATCCGCGCGGCGACGGGCGTGCAGGTCGATCCGCGCGCGCTGTTCGACGTCCACATCAAACGCATCCACGAATACAAGCGCCAGCTCCTCAACCTGCTCGAGACCATTGCGCTCTACCAGGACATGAAGGCCCGGCCCGACAAGGTGTTCGTGCCGCGGGTGAAGATCTTCGCCGGCAAGGCGGCGGCGAGCTATGCGCGCGCCAAGCTCATCATCAAACTCGCCAACGACATCGCGCGCGTCGTCAATTCCGATCCGGCCCTCGGCGGGCGGCTCAAGGTGGTGTTCGTGCCGAACTACAGCGCCAGCCTCGCCGAGCAGATCGTCCCGGCAGCCGACATGTCGGAGCAGATCTCGACGGCCGGCATGGAAGCGTCGGGCACCGGCAACATGAAGCTCGCACTCAACGGCGCCATCACCATCGGCACCCTCGACGGCGCCAATATCGAGATCAGCGAGCAGGTCGGCCGCGACAACGTCGTCATCTTCGGGCTGACCGCGGCCGAAGTCGCCGCGAAGGTGGCCGAGCGGTTCGAAGGCTCGACCGCGGTAGCGCAGTCGGCGCGGCTGCCGCGGGTCGTGCATGCGCTCGCCAGCGGAGAGTTCTCGCCCGACGATCGCGACCGCTACGCGCCGATCGTGCAGTCGCTTCTCGAATACGACCGCTACATGGTCGCTGCCGATTTCGACGCCTATTGGGATGCGCAGCGCTCGATCGACCGGCTGTGGTTGACGCCCGAGGAGTGGTGGAAGAAGAACATCCTCAACACGGCGCGCATGGACTGGTTCTCGTCGGACCGCACGATCCGCGAATACGCCCAAGATATCTGGAACATTCCGGTCGGCTAGCGGCGGCGCCCGGCCTTCGCGAAAGCCTCGCCGACGCGGTCGAAGCCCTCGTGCCCGGCAAGGTCCTCGAGCGCGGCGGGCAGTTTCCGCCGCCAGTTCGGATGCTCGCTCATCGTGCCCGGAATATTGAGTTGGTCGACGGCGCCGACGATGTCGTCGAGCGCAACGGCGACGAGCCGTGACGGTGTTGCGCCGAGGCAGGCTGCAACAGCGGCAAGATCGTTGGGTGCATATCCCTGCCCGCGCTGCTGAAGCATCTCGAGCAGCTTCTGCTGCGCCCAGCGCCGGCCATCGTCACTCTCGCCCGGGTCGAGGCCTAGACCGCGCTTGGTGCGCAGATCGTGGCCGTCGAGCCAGCCGCGGAAGCTCGGCAAATCGTGCGTGTTGAAGGTTGCGAGCGCCTCGGCCGGGTAGGCTTCTGGCGGCTTGAAACGCGCGTCGTCGCCCTCGCGTTCGAACAGCATGACGCGGTAGGTCCACAGGCCCCATTTCGCCATCGTGTCGCGGAAGCCTTCCGGCACGGTGCCGAGATCCTCGCCGATCACCGAGCAGCGGTAGCGCACGCTCTCTTCGGCGACGACGCGCAGCAACTGCTCGAACGGAAATCGCACATAGGCGCCGTCGGACGAGCGCATGCCGTGCGGGATCATGAACACGCGCTTGAGGCCAAGCACGTGGTCGAGCCGGATTGCGCCGGCATGGCGCATGGCGCCGGTGAGTAGCTGGCGCATCGGTGCGAAGTCGTCGTCGGAGACCGTATCCGGATTGAACGGCGCCAATCCCCAGTCCTGCCCACCGGGATTGAATTCGTCCGGCGGCGCACCGATCGAGATCGACGACAGCACGGCGTCCTGCCGCGCCCAGGCGTCGGCGCCGTGGCGGTCGATGCCGACGGCGACGTCGATGTAGAGGCCGACTGCCATGCCGGCTGCTTTCGCGGCCGCCTGACATTCGGCGAGCTGGCGATCGGCGGTCCATTGCAGGAATTCCTCGAACGCGACGGCGGCGACGTTCTCGGCCCGGAAACGCGCGAGGTCGGCGCGCGAAGGCGTGCGCCACGGCGCCGGCCAATCGGACCAGGGGCCGTGATGGCGCTGACGCAGCACCTCGAAACAGGCGAAGCGCAGGAGCGCCTCGCCCCGCTCGGCGCGAAAGGCCTCGAACTCGCTGCGGCGTTCCGGCGCAGCATTGGCGTGGAAGCGCTCGTAGGTCTCGCGCAATGCCTTCATCTTGACGCGCGCGACACCTGGGTAGTCCACGAGATCGCCCTTGCGCAGCGCTGCAACGGCGGGCCGGCCGGAGAATTCCGGGACCGCCGCGACATCGATGTAAAGCGGATTGAGGAATAGCCGGCTGTTCGGCGCATAGGGGCTCGCCTGCTCCGGCCGGTCGGGAAACAGCGCGTGCAGTGGGTTGAGGCCGATGCCGGCCGCGCCATGAGCGGCGGCAATGCCGATCAGGGTTTTCAGATCGGTGAAGTCGCCGATCCCCCAGTTGCGCGCCGACCTGACGCCGTAGAGCTGCACGGCGACGACCCAGTGCCGCGTGCCGTCGCCCTGCCAGGCACGGATGGGAGCAACCTGGGGCGCATCCTGCACCGTCCGCGGCGCGTCACGTCCGTGCGACAGCGCACCGACCAGCGCCTGCAAGGTTTCGCGGCCCGCCGGGTGCCAATTCCCGAACACGTCGTGATAGCCAGGCTCGATGCCCCAACGCTGCGCGGCACTCTCCAAGTCATTCATTCTTCTAACTTTTCTTAAATTGCGCAGGCCCCTTTGACACTGGAACTTTCCGGGGCGGCTGCGGTTCTAGTCTGATCAGGCCGTGATCGGGGACCAATGAAACATTATGGCGGCGAGCCCAGCATTGACGGGATGAACCGTGCGCCGCTCCAGGACGGCTGGGAGCTGTCGCCGAACGATCCGACGGGTCCGCGGTTTCGCATTGAAGACGTATACCCTTGTGTCGATGGCGGCCGGTATCCGATCAAACGCATTGCCGGCGAATCCGTTGAAGTCTGGGCCGACATTTTTCGCGAAGGCCACGACGTCCTCGCGGCGCGCCTGATCTGGCGCGAGGAGAAGGCCAACGACTGGCAGCGCGAGCCGATGGCGCTGTTCTCCAACGACCGCTGGCATGGCCGCTTCACGCCGCCTGCCCCCGGCTGGTACGTGCTCGCAATCGAGGCCTGGACCGACCAGTACGCCACCTGGCGCAAGGAGTTCCTGCTCAAGCAGAAGGCCGGCCAGGATATCGAACTGACGGCGCGCGAGGGCTACGAGCTCGTCATGGAGCTGATGCCTTGCGAGCGCGACGCCCGTCTCGTGGTCGAAGCCGCCGCCAACCGTTTCGCAAGCACGAACGACCCCGCGCATCTCCTCGACGACGTCTTCGCGGCGGCGATCGAGAAGAGCGATGTTCGCCCCGACCTCACTCGCAGCCACATCGTGCCAATGCTGGTGGAGCGGGAACGCGCGCGCGCCGGCGCCTGGTACGAGATGGTGCCGCGCAGCCAGGGACGCGTGCCGGGCCGGCACGGCACGTTCGACGACTGCATCGCGCGCGTGCCGGAGATCGCCGATCTCGGCTTCGACGTCCTCTACTTCCCGCCGATCAACCCGATCGGCCATACCAACCGCAAGGGCAAGAACAACTCGCTCCGGGCCGAGCCCGGCGACGTCGGCAGCTTCTACGCCATCGGCGACGAAACCGGCGGGCATGACGCCATCCACCCCGAGCTCGGCACGCTCGACGATTTCCGGCGACTGGTCGACGCGTGCAAGCAGCACGGCATGGAGATCGCGCTCGACTTCGCGGTCCAGTGCTCGCCCGATCATCCGTGGCTGAAGCTGCATCCGGAATGGTTCAAGACACGGCCCGACGGCACGTTCAAGTTCGCCGAGAACCCGCCCAAGAAATACGAGGACATCGTCAACCCGGACTTCAACTGCCCCGACCGCATCGCGCTGTGGGAGGCGCTGCGCAACGTCATCCTGTTCTGGTGCGAACAGGGCGTGCGCATCTTCCGCGTCGACAATCCGCACACCAAGCCCCTGCCGTTCTGGGAATGGATGATCCGCGAGGTGCGAAGCGCCTACCCGGACACGATCTTCCTGTCGGAAGCCTTCACGCGGCCGAAGGTGATGAAGGCGCTCGCCAAGCTCGGCTTTTCGCAATCCTACAGCTATTTCACGTGGCGCACGGCCAAGGGCGAAATTCAGGAATATCTGACCGAGATTACGAGCCATCCGACCCGCGACTTCTTCCGGCCGAACTTCTTCGTGACCACGCCGGACATCTTGCCCGTCCAGCTCCAGACCGGAGAGGTCTGGCTGTTCAAGGCGCGCGCGGCACTCGCCGCCATGCTGTCGTCGAACTACGGCATCTACAACGGCTACGAGCTGATCGAGTATGAGCCCCTGCCCGGCCGCGAGGAATATCTCGATTCCGAGAAATACGAGGTCAAGGTCCGCGACTGGAACAAGCCCGGCAACATCAAGAGCTACCTCAAGCAGCTCAACACGATGCGCCGCGAGAATCCGGCGCTGCTCCAGACCAATGACCTGCGCTTCCTCCAGGTCGACAACGGCAACGTTACCGGTTTCCTCAAGGAGTCGATCGACCGCAAGAATTCGGTCGCCGTCGCCATTTCCCTTTCCGGCTTCCCGCAGGAATTCTGGCTGCATTTCGGCGGCGAGGAGATTGGCCCCCCGGACGACCGGCGCGGCGTGCGCATCATCGAGAACCTCGTCACCGGCGAGCGCCACCTGCTCGAATGGGGCGGCATCCGCATGCGCATCGATCCCGGCACCGATCCGGCCCTGTTTTTCCGCTGCTACGCGTGAGCGCTACCGATGAACGTTCGCCCCCAGATCGACGTCGCACCGGATGCCGACGATGGCCTCTGGTTCAAGGACGCGATCGTCTACCAGCTTCACGTCAAGGCCTTCGCCGACAGCAACAATGACGGCGTCGGCGATTTCGCCGGGCTGACCGGCAAGCTCGATTACCTGCGCGACCTCGGCGTCGACACACTGTGGCTCCTGCCCTTCTATCCGAGCCCGGGCAAGGACGACGGCTACGACATTTCCGACTACGGCGACATCAACCCCGCCTTCGGCACGATGAAGGACTTCCGCCGCTTCATGAGCGAGGCGAAGCGGCGCGGCCTGCGCGTCATCACCGAGCTGGTCATCAACCACACCTCCGACCAGCACCCCTGGTTCAAGCGGGCCAAGCGCAGCGGCAAGGAAACCAGCGCCCGCGACTGGTACGTTTGGAGCGACACCGACCAGAAGTACCAGGGCACGCGGATCATCTTCACCGACACCGAGAAGTCGAACTGGACCTGGGACCAGGAGGCGCAGGCCTATTACTGGCACCGCTTCTTCTCGCACCAGCCGGACCTGAACTTCGACAATCCGCGCGTCGTGCGCGCCGTGCTTCAGGTGATGAAACGCTGGCTCGACGCCGGTGTCGACGGATTCCGGCTCGACGCCGTGCCTTACCTGATCGAACGCGACGGCACGTCGAACGAAAACCTTCCCGAGACGCATGCCATCATCAAGACGCTGCGCGCCGAGCTCGACGCATATGCGCCGGGCAAGGCGCTGCTCGCCGAAGCCAATATGTGGCCGGAGGACGTGCAGCAATATTTCGGCCAGGGCGACGAATGCCACATGGCCTACCACTTCCCGCTGATGCCGCGCATCTACATGGCGATCGCGCAGGAAGACCGCTTCCCGATCACCGACATCATGCGCCAGACGCCGGAAATCCCCCAGAACTGCCAGTGGGCGATGTTCCTGCGCAATCACGACGAGCTGACGCTCGAAATGGTCACCGACGCCGAGCGCGACTATCTGTGGTCGACCTACGCCGCCGACCCGCGCGCGCGCATCAATCTCGGCATTCGCCGACGCCTCGCGCCGTTGATGGAGAACGACCGCCGCAAGATCGAGCTGATGAACTCGATCCTGATGTCGATGCCCGGCACGCCGATCATCTATTACGGCGACGAGATCGGCATGGGCGACAACATCTTCCTCGGCGACCGCAACGGCGTACGCACGCCGATGCAGTGGACGCCCGACCGCAACGGCGGCTTCTCGCGCTGCGACCCTGCCGCACTCTACCTGCCGCCGATCATGGACCCGGTCTATGGCTACTCGGCCGTCAACGTCGAGGCGCAGTCGCGCTCGATGTCGTCGCTGCTCAACTGGATGAAGCGGCTGATCAGCGTGCGCAAGTCGAGCAAGGTCTTCGGCCGCGGCACTCTCACCTTCATCCGGCCGAAGAACCGGGCCGTGCTCGCCTATGTGCGCCAGCATGGCGACGAGGCGATCCTCTGCGTCGCCAACATCTCGCGCGCGGCGCAGGCGGTCGAGCTCGACATGGGCCAGTGGAAGGGCCGCATACCGCAGGAAATGCTCGGCCGCACGCGCTTTCCCCGCATCGGCGAGCTCCCCTATCTGGTGACGCTGCCGCCCTATGGCTTCTTCTGGTTCCAGCTTCTCGCCGACGAGAAGACCGACCAGCCGGAAAAGATCTTCCCGCGTGAGGTGACGACGCTGGTGCTCGGCCACGGCTGGGAGAATTCACTGTCGAGCTGGACACGACGCACATTCGAAAACGACGTGCTGCCCGCCTATCTGCCGGAACGGCGCTGGTTCGCCGACAAGGGCGTGCGGCATCTCGCACCGAAAGTCACCGCAGCCGTCCCGATCGAGCGCGGCGAAGACCGGTTCGCCGTCGTCGTCGCGGATGTAGCAGGGCACGACGGCATCAGCCGCTATTTCATGCCGCTGACCATCCGCTGGGAGCGCTACACCTCCGTCGATGGCGGGGCGTCGAGCGTCATGGCGGCCGTGCGCCGCGGACCGCGTGAAGGCACGCTGCTCGATGCGACGCCGGAGCGGGATTTCATCGCGGCGCTCCTTTCGAAAATTCACGGCCGCGAGGACATCAGCCGCGACGGCAAGACCATCGAATTCCGTCCGACCGAGGCCTTCGCATCGCAGCCGCCGCCGGAAGTCACCTCCGTCAATGCCAGCCAGCGCGAGCAGTCGAACACCACGGCGATCGTCGACAACAAATACGTGGTGAAGATCCTGCGCCGCATTACCGACGGTATCCATCCCGAGGTCGAAGTCGGCCGCTTCCTCGCCGATGTCGCGCATTTCCAGAATGCGCCCACCCTGCTCGGCTCGCTCGAGCTGATCGAGGGTGACCGCCGCAGCGCGCTTGCGGTCGTGCACTCGTTTATCGAGAACCAGGGAGACGCCTGGACCGTCACGGCCGCGGCGCTCGACCGGCTCATGGACGAGCAGCGGCTGCTGGCGGCGGAAAGCGCCTTCGAGGACAGCGAGTCGGCGGCGCTGCTGACGCAGCGCATTCGCCAGATCGGCCGGCGCACGGCGGAAATGCACCTCGCCTTCACCGCCGACGAAGACGATCCAGCCTTCGCGCCGGAGCCCGTTACAGCCGACGACGTATCGCACTGGGCCGATTCTGTCGCTGCGCGCGCGCAGATGACCTTCGCGGCAATCGAGCGCCGCATGCGCGATCTGCCCGAGGCAACCGCGGAGGCTGCGCGCCGCATCGTCAGCGCGCAGCCGTCGATCCTGTTCGAGATCGAGGAAAGCCGGCGTCTCAAGGCCGGCGGCCTCAAGATCCGCCATCACGGCGACTTCCATCTCGGCCAGATCCTGATGGCCAAGGAAGACGCCTATATCCTCGATTTCGAAGGCGAGCCACGCCGCACGCTCGAGGAGCGGCGGCAGAAGTCCTCGCCGGCGCGCGACGTCGCCGGCTTCCTGCGCTCGATCGATTATGCCGTCAGCGCCGCGCTCGAACGCGCGCCGAACCTCAAGCCGGAAGAGCAGGACACGCTGGCGGGCCAGATGCGCTCGTGGAGCGAACGTCTCGGCGCCGCCTATTGGGAGACGTACCGCGAGGCGATCGGCGATGTCCCGCTCTGGCCCGACGATCTGCAGGCGCAGCGCCGGCTGCTGGACATGTTCCTCATGGAAAAAGCGCTCTATGAGATCGAATACGAGCTCGCCAATCGCCCTGCCTGGGCGGCGATACCGATTGACGCCACATTGCGTATCCTCAACGAGCGCGGAGTAACGGCATGACGATACTCTCGCCGGAAGCCCGCGACGTCATCGCGGCACGCCATTCCGATCCCTTCCACTATCTCGGGCCGCACCGCGAGAACGACCGGACCGTCGTGCGCGTGTTCCTGCCCGAGGCAAGCCGGGTCGTGGCGCTGGCGCCGGACGGCAGCGAACGCGAACTCGACCTGCTCGACCCGGCCGGCCTGTTCGCCGGCCCCGTCGGCAGCGAGCAATACCGGCTCCGGGCCCGCTATGGCGAGCAGCAGGTCGAGTTCGAGGACCCCTACCGCTTCCCGCCCGTGCTGTCGGATTTCGATCTCTACCTGCTCGGCGAAGGCAACCACCTTCGGCTTTACGACAAACTTGGCGCCCATCCGATCGAGATGGACGGGGTGCTCGGAGTAGCCTTCGTCGTCTGGGCGCCGAATGCGCGCCGCGTCAGCGTCGTCGGCGATTTCAATCTGTGGGACGGCCGCCGGCACGCGATGCGCGTGCGTGGCAATGGCTGGTGGGAGATTTTTGTGCCCGGCGCCAAGGCCGGCGACAAATACAAATACGAGATCGTCGCCCGCAACGGCGCCCTGCTGCCGCTGAAGTCCGACCCTTGCGCGGCCTTCGCCGAGATGCGGCCGTCGACCGCCTCGGTCGTCGTCGACCACAAGACGCTGCCGCGTCCGAAGCCGTCACGCGACGGCGTCAACGCACTCGACAAGCCGATGTCGATCTACGAGGTGCATCTCGGCTCGTGGCGGCGCAAGGGCGACCGCGGCGAGTACTGGCTCAACTACCGCGACCTCGCCGAGCAGCTTCCGGCCTACGCCGCGGAGATGGGCTTCACCCATATCGAGCTCCTGCCCGTCGCCGAGCATCCGTTCGACGGCTCGTGGGGCTATCAGCCGACCGGCCTGTTCGCGCCGACCAGCCGCTTCGGCACGCCGGAAGACTTCCTCGCGCTGGTCGACGCCTGCCACGACAAGGGCCTCGGCCTCCTGCTCGACTGGGTGCCCGGCCACTTCCCCGACGATCCGCACGGGCTTGCCCGCTTCGACGGCACCGCGCTCTACGAGCACGACGACCCGCGCCAGGGCCGCCATCTCGACTGGGGCACGCTGATCTACAATTACGGGCGCGTCGAGGTGACGAACTTCCTCACCGCCAATGCGCTGTTCTGGCTCGACCGCTACGGCATTGACGGCCTGCGCGTGGATGCCGTCGCCTCGATGCTCTATCTCGACTACAGCCGCCCGTCGAACGCCTGGGTGCCGAACAAGCACGGCGGCCGCGAGAACATCGACGCCATCTCGTTCCTGCGCCGGACCAACACCGAGCTGTTCAAGGAATTCCCGAATGCGACGACCGCGGCCGAGGAATCGACCGCCTGGCCGATGGTGTCGCGGCCGGTCGACTGGGGCGGGCTCGGCTTCGGCTACAAGTGGAACATGGGGTGGATGCACGACACCCTCGATTACATCTCCAAGGACCCGATCTATCGCCGCCACCACCACGGCAACATCCTGTTCGGCCTGCACTACGCCTTCTCGGAGAACTTCATCCTGCCGCTGTCGCACGACGAAGTCGTGCACGGCAAACGCTCGATCTTCGGCCGCATGCCGGGCGATCCGTGGCAGCGCTTCGCCAATCTGCGCGCCTACTACGCCTTCATGTACGGGCATCCTGGCAAGAAATTGATGTTCATGGGCTCGGAGTTCGGCCAGGACACCGAGTGGAATCACGATGTCAGCCTGCCCTGGCACCTCCTCGGCAACGACCAGCACGCCGGCGTGCAGCGGCTGGTGCGCGACTTGAACCGCCTCTACCGCGATACGCCGGCGCTGCACGCGCTCGACTGCGACGCGGCCGGCTTCGAATGGCTGGTGGCGGACGATGCCAGCAACTCGACATTCGCCTGGCTGCGCAAGGGCAAGGAGGCGCACGAGCGCTGCGTCGTCGTCGTCAATTTCACGCCGCAGGTGCTCAACGATTACCGCCTGCGCGTGCCGTTTGCCGGCACGTGGCGCGAGGTCCTGAATTCCGATGCCGGGCTCTATGGAGGCAGCAATGTCGGGAACGCCGGTACCGTGTCCACAGTTGTGACACGCCATGGCCCGGAGCTTCACATTGTCGTCCCACCCCTTGCTGCGGTCTTTTTCGTTCCCGCGAGCGAGTAATCACGTCGCCGCGGGGGCGCCGCATCCGCTGGGAGCGACCTGGGACGGCCGCGGCACCAACTTCGCGCTGTTCTCGGCCAATGCGACGAAGGTCGAACTCTGCCTGTTCGACCGCGACGGCCGCCGCGAGATCGAGCGCATCGCGGTCCCCGAGCGCACCGACGACGTCTGGCACGTCTATCTCTCGCACGTCTCGCCGGGCCAACTGTATGGCTACCGCGTGCACGGCCCCTATGCGCCGGAGTCCGGACACCGCTTCAACCCGAACAAGCTGCTGATCGACCCCTATTCGAAGCGCCTCGGCGGTACCTTCTCCTGGACCGACGCGCACTTCTCCTACCGCACGGGCGCCAGGCAGGCCGACCTCTCCTTCGACCGCCGCGACAATTCGCGCGCCATGCTCAAGTCGGTGGTCGTCGAGACGGCGCATAGCTGGTCGCACCAGAAGCGTCCGTCCATCGCCTGGGAAGACACCATCATCTACGAGGCGCACGTCAAAGGCCTGACGCAGCAGCGCAGCGAGATCCCCGAGGCGATGCGCGGCAAATTCCGCGCACTGAGCGAGCCCGGCGTCGTCTCGCATCTGCGCAAGCTCGGAGTCACCGCGATCGAGCTCCTGCCGATCCATGCCTTCGTCGACGACCGGCATCTGCTCGATCGGGGCCTGCGCAACTACTGGGGCTACAACACGCTGTCGTTCTTCGCGCCGGAGGCGCGCTACGCGGCCGGCAATCCGCTCAACGAATTCCGCTCGACGGTGGCCGCGCTGCACGATGCCGGGATCGAGGTCATTCTCGACGTCGTCTACAACCACACCTGCGAAGGCAACCACATGGGGCCGACGCTGTGCTATCGCGGCATCGACAACGCCTCGTATTACTGGCTGCTGCCCGACCAGCCGCGCTACTACGACGACTTCACCGGCACCGGCAATTCGCTCAAGCTCGCCCATCCCCGCGTGTTGCAGATGGTGATGGATTCGCTGCGCTACTGGGTCGAGACCTTCCACGTCGACGGCTTCCGCTTCGATCTCGCCTCCACGCTCGGCCGCGAACCGGCCTTCAACCGCAACGCGCCGTTTCTGGCCGCCGTGCAGCAGGATCCGGTGCTCCAGGGCGTGAAGATGATCGCCGAGCCGTGGGATGTCGGCCTCGGCGGCTATCAGGTCGGCGGTTTTCCGACCGGCTGGTCGGAATGGAACGACGTCTATCGCCGCACCGCGCGACGCTACTGGCGCGGCGAAGGCAATCTCATCGGCGACATGGCGCACGCCGTCACCGGCTCGGCCGCGCAATTCCAGCACGACGGGCGCGGGCCGCGCTCGAGCATCAACCACGTCACCGTGCACGACGGCTTCACGCTCGCCGACCTCGTCAGCTACGAGGGCAAGCACAACGAAGCGAACGGCGAGGAGAACCGCGACGGCTCCGACGACAACGCCTCGACCAATTGCGGCGTCGAGGGCGCGACCGACGACGACAACATCCTGAAGCTCCGGCGGCAGCTGCGGCGCAACCAGTTCGTCACTCTGCTGCTGTCGCAGGGCGTGCCGCTCATCCTCGCTGGCGACGAGGTCGCCAACGGCCAGGGCGGCAACAACAACGCCTACTGCCAGGACAACGCCACCGGCTGGGTCGACTGGAGCCGCGCGGGCGGCGAGGACGACCTCACCGAGCTCGTCGGCATGCTGTCCGAGATGCGTCGGCGCTTTCCCCAGCTCAAGCCGCATCGCTGGCTCGAGGGCAAGCGCGAGGACGGCGCCTATGACGTGAAATGGCTGACGCCGGCCGGCGCCGAGATGGGCGAGCAGGACTGGAATTTTCCGGACGGCCGCTTCCTCGCCTATGTCATCGCCGGCGCGGGCGACACTCCCGCCCCGCTCTATGTCGTGCTCAACGGCGCCGAGACGGCGATGGAGGTCACGCTGCCCGAATGGCCGGAAACCGGCCGCTGGATGATGCTGATCGACACGGCGAACGGCGAGAGCGATGGCAGCACGCAGCCATCGGGCACGAAATGGCAGGCGAGGCCCCGCTCCGTGCTGGTCTTCGCAGGCGCGCAATGAGCCGCTTCGGCCCGCTCCTGGACGCCAATGGAGTGACCTTCCGGCTGTGGGCGCCGGCCGCGCGCGAAGTCGCGCTCGTCACCGACCGCGCGGACGCGATGCAGAGGCACGGCGATTGGTTCGAGGCCCGCATCGGCGGCGCCGGCGCGGGCACGCGCTATTCCTTCCGCATCGACGGCGAGATCGAGATCCCCGACCCCGGCTCGCATTTCCAACCCGAGGATGTGCACGGCCCGAGCGAGGTCATCGACCACGTCTATGACTGGCAATGCAGCGACTGGAAGGGTCGCCCCTGGGAAGAGGCGGTCTTCTCGGAAATCCATCCCGGCACATTCACGCGCGAGGGCACGTTCCGCGCCATCGTCGACAGGCTCGACCATCTCGCCGACACCGGCATCACCGCGCTCGAGCTGATGCCGCTGTCGGATTTTCCCGGCCGCTGGAACTGGGGCTATGACGGCGTCCTGCCTTACGCGCCGGATTCGGCCTACGGCCGTCCCGAGGACCTGAAGGCGCTGATCGACGCCGCGCATCGGCGCGGGCTCATGGTCTTTCTCGACGTCGTCTACAATCACTTCGGCCCGGAAGGGAATTACCTTCACCGCATCGCGCCCCAGTTTTTCACGGACGCGCAGACGCCATGGGGCGTTGCGATCGATTACGGAAACGACGACGTCCGTGCCTTTGCCGTCGAGAATGCGCTGCACTGGGTCGAACACTACCGCTTCGATGGACTCCGGCTCGACGCCGTCCACGCGATCGTCGCACCGGGCGAGCCGGACATCCTCTCCGACCTGAGCAAAGCCGCCGGCGCGCTCGCCGCGCGCAGCGGCCGCCGCATCCATCTCGTGCTGGAGAATGACGATAATCGCGCCGCCCTGCTCGATCCGCGCGAGGAGCCGCCCGCGGGTCGCTACCGCGCACAATGGAACGACGACTACCATCATGGCTGGCACGTGCTCCTGACCGGCGAGGACGCCGGCTATTACCGCGACTATCAGGACGCGCCGGCGCGCATCGTGCGCTCGCTGCGCGAGGGCTTTGCCTGGCAGGGCGAGGCGTCGATGAACCGCAAGGGCGCGCCGCGCGGCGAGCCGAGCGGCCATCTGTCGCCCGCCGCCTTCGTCGATTTCATCCAGAACCACGACCAGATCGGCAACCGGCCAAAGGGCGAGCGGGTGAGTGTGCTGGCGAAGCCGGACGCTGTTGCCGCCGCCCTCGCTTTGCTCCTGTTGCAGCCGTCGCCGCCGCTCCTCTTCATGGGCGACGAATGGGGCGCGACCGAGCCCTTCCCGTTCTTCTGCGATTTCAAGGGCGATCTTGCCGAGGCCGTGCGCAACGGGCGGATGCGGGAGTTCGCCGAGGCTTATGCGAAGCACGGCGGCGCCGACATTCCCGATCCGCTGTCGGCGAAGACGCGCGACATGGCCGTGCTCGACTGGGGCGCGCTCATGATGAGTCCGCACCGCGAGCGGCTGGCCATGGTGCGCGCGCTGCTCCAGATGCGGCGTGAGCACGTCGTGCCGCTGGCGCGAGAGATGGGCCGCGGCGCCGACGCGGCGATCGAGAATGACGTGCTGGGAGCCGAATGGCGCGCCGGCGGCAAGCGGCTCCAGTTGCTCGCTAACCTGTCCGATGGCGCGAAGCCGCGGCCCGCGCTCACCTGGGGCACACCAATCTGGGGCAATGAGCCGCCGGCCGACCTGCCGCCGTGGTCGGTCTTTGCAGCCGTCGGAGGCGCATAATGCCCTCCGCCATCCCGCTCGCCACTTACCGCCTCCAGCTCACCAAGGATTTTGGCTTCGACGATGCCGCGAAACTCGTCCCGTATCTCAAGCAGCTCGGCATCACGCATCTCTACGCCTCGCCCTTCCTGAAGGCGCGCCCTGGCTCGACGCATGGCTACGACATCGTCGACCACGACCGGCTCAACCCCGAGCTCGGCGGCGAAGACGCTTTCCTGCGCATGAGCGACGCACTCAAGGCGCACGGGCTCGGTCTGATCCTCGACTTCGTGCCGAACCACATGGGCGTAGGCCATGCCGACAATCTGTGGTGGCTCGACGTGCTCGAATGGGGCCAGAAGTCGCCGCACGCGCAGTCCTTCGATATCGACTTGGACGGCCTGCCGCACCGGCGGCATCCCGGCGTGCTGCTGCCTATCCTCGGTCGCCCTTACGGCGACGCGCTCCAGGATGGCGAGATCGAATTGAAATACGACGCGGAGAGCGGCAGCTTCGCGGTCTGGTATTTCGAGAACAAGCTGCCGGTCAATCCGCAGCGTTACAGCGAGATGATCCGCACCATCGTCGGCGCCGCCGCGGCGACCGACGATCCGGCCGGGCACGAGCTCATCACGCTCGCGCACGACTATCGCGATCCGGTGAAGCCAACCTATCGCGATGGCCCGGCGCTGAAGGCGCGTCTCGCCGATATCCATGGCGCGGCCAGGGTGATCGAGCGCGGCCTCGTCGCCTACCGGCCCGACGGCAATGGCGGCGTCGGTGCGCTGCACCGTCTGCTCGAACGCCAGCATTACCGCCTCGCCTACTGGCGCGTCGCCTTCGCGGCCGTAAACTATCGCCGTTTCTTCGATATCAGCGACCTCGCCGGCATCCGTCCCGAGGACAGCGCGACCTTCCGTGCGATGCATTCGCTCGTCTCGCGCCTGATCTCGGAAGACCGGCTCCAGGGCCTGCGCCTCGACCACATCGACGGCCTGCGCGATCCGGCACAGTACACGCGCCGCCTCGAGCGCCTGGTGCGCAAGCTTCGGCGCGAGGCCGGACTCGATCCGCATTTCTACATCCTGGTCGAGAAGATCATCGGCCTCGGCGAGCCTATGCCCAACCTGCTCGGCGTCGCCGGCACCACCGGATACGAATGGCTCAACGTCATCTCGCGCATGCTGGTCGACGGTCGCGGCATGGCCGATCTCGACCGCACATGGCGCGCACTCACCGGCGAGCATGCCGACCTGCATATGATGCTCGAGGCCGCCAAGCATCGCGTCATCAATACGATGCTGGCGAGCGAGTTCACCGTGCTGATGCGCGCACTGTCGCGCATCGCGGCCGGCCACTTCTCGACCCGCGACTACACGCTCGACCGCCTGCGCGCTGCCCTTCAGCTCTACGTCATCGAGTTTCCGGTCTACCGTACCTATGTGACCGCCGCCGGCGCCTCGCCGGCCGATCGCGCCATCATCGAGGACACGATCGCGCGGGCGAAATCGCGCTGGGCCGCGCCCGACCCGGATATCTTCGATTTCCTGCGTGACACCATCACACTCGATCTCGCGGCGAACCCCGGCTATTCCGCGCCGCGCGTGCGCAATTTCGGCTTGAAATTGCAGCAGTTCACCGGGCCGCTGATGGCGAAATCGCTGGAAGACACCGCATTCTACCGCCATCACCGGCTCCTTGCGCTCAACGAGGTCGGCGGCGAGCCGGAAGCGTCTGCCCTGTCTATTCCCGAATTCCACGCGATGCAGACCGCGCGTGTCGGGACGACACCGGCGAGCCTCACCGCCACTGCCACGCACGACACCAAGCGTGGAGAAGACGCACGGACGCGCCTCCTGGCGCTGACGGAGCTTGCAGCAGACTGGCAAGCCGCCGTCACGGACTGGGCGAGCCGCAACGCCCGTTTGGCCGATCATCACGACGGTAAGCGGCGGCCATCGAAGGCGCACGAATACATGCTCTATCAGGCCCTGATCGGCGCCTGGGAGGGCCACGCCGATACCGCCTTCGGCGATCGGATGGTGGCCTATGCCCTGAAAGCCGCGCGCGAGGGCAAGCAGGAGACGAGCTGGACCAATCCGAATGCTTATTACGAGGAGGCGCTGAAACGCTTCCTGCGCGCTCTGCTCGATCCGGTCCAATCCTCCGGCTTCCTCGATGCCTTCGCCGCCTTTGCCGAACGGACCGCCCTTCTCGGCGCGCTCAACGGCCTCTCGCAGCTTGCGCTCAAAACGCTGCTGCCGGGCGTGCCCGATTTTTATCAAGGCACCGAACGCTGGGATTTCTCTCTCGTCGATCCCGACAATCGCCGGCCGGTCGACTTCGCCGCGCGCGAGGCGATGGCGTCATCGGCCCCGCCGCCGGTCCACGAACTCGCGCGGGACTGGCGCGACGGCCGCATCAAGCAGGCGCTCACACACCGGCTTCTCATGGTGCGTCAGGCACATGACACCATTTTCCGCAGCGGCGGCTACGCGCCGCTCGACGTATCGGGCGACCACGCCGATCACATCGTTGCGTTCGCACGCACAACGTCGCAGGACGAAATCGTCGTCGCCATCGGGCGGCACTTCGGCCCACTCACCGATGGCGGTAAGCATTGGCCGTCGGGCTGGCGCGCCAGCGTGACGCTTCCGAAGAACAGGACCTACCGCGACGCGCTCACGTCATCCGACGGAACTTTTTCCGGACGCGCGGAACTTTCCAATTTGTTTTCAGAAATTCCCCTCTGCGTTCTGCACCGGCGGTAGACGAAACTACTTTTTCATTCGTTCATCTGGTTCATCAAGGAACTCCGGCGCCTCCAATCGGTTGCCAAACAGCGCCAGCGCGCGGTTTTTCGACAATTCGGGGAGAAGTTTCTTGGACATCGTTGTTTCCAATCGGGTGGCGCGGGTTACGCCCGGTGGACCAATGATGGGCGGGCTTGCATCCGCGCTGCTGCCTGCCGTCCGGAAATCCGGAGTGGTCTGGTTCGGCTCAAGCGGCAAGCTGCGCGATGCCGTCGATGGCGCGCCGCCGCTCGTGCAGCTCGAAACCTATGGCCGCGGCACAATCGCGACGGTCGATCTGCCGGCCCAACATTATCCAGGGTTCTACGAGGGCTTCGCCAACTCGGCGCTGTGGCCGTTGCTGCATTCGCGGCCCGATCTCGCCAGGCCGAGCACGCGCGACTACGCGGCTTACAACGAAGTCAACGCCTACATGGCGCGCACCCTTGCTGCCTTCGGCGGCAACGACTCGACCATCTGGGTGCACGACTACCATTTCCTGCCGCTCGGCGCGGAATTGCGCGAGCTCGGCATTGCTCGAGAGATCGGCTTCTTCCTGCATACGCCGTGGCCGAACCGCCGCGTCATGGCGCGACTTCCGCAATACCGTGACCTCGCGCACGCGATGCTCGCCTACGATCTGATCGGCTTCCAGACGGATCGCGACCGCGACAATTTCGCCGAGCTGCTGCGCACCGACATGCACCTTCCGGGCTCCGGCGACACATTCCGCACTCACCGCGGCGTCTGCCGGCTGGCGACGCATCCGATCGGCATCGACGCGCGCGAATTCACCGCGAGCGCCGCGCGGTCGTTCCAGGACGCCGAGGTGCAGCGCCTGCGCAAGAGTCTCGACGGCGCCAAGCTGATCATCGGCGTCGACCGCCTCGATTACTCGAAGGGACTGGCGCAGCGCATCCACGCTTTCGACCGGCTTCTGAGCCAGCATCCGGATCTCGCGCGCAAGCTGTCCATGCTGCAGATCGCCGTGCCGTCGCGCTGCACGATCGACGCCTATCAGGACCTCCAGAGGGAGGTCGCCGAGCTCGTCGGAGTCGTTAACGGCCGCCATGGCGAAGTCGACTGGACGCCGCTGCGTTACCTCAACAAGGGCTACTCCCAGGCTACGCTCGCAGGCTTCTATCGCTCGTCGGCGGTGGCGCTGATCACGCCCCTGCTCGACGGCATGAACCTCGTCGCCAAGGAATACGTGGCGGCCCAGGACCCGGACGACCCGGGCGTGCTGGTGCTGTCGCGTAATGCCGGCGCCGCCAACGAACTCGACGCCGCCCTGCTGGTCGACCCGCACGACACCGAAGCCATGGCGCGGCAACTCGCAACCGCCCTTGCAATGCCGCGGAGCGAACGGCGCGCACGCTGGCAGCAGATGAACGACCACCTGATGCGGCACTCGATCCACCGCTGGTTCAACGATTTCATGCAGGATCTGAAGTCGCCCTACGGGAACGTGCTGCCGCTGACCGGCACCGCCCCGGCCGCGTTGCGTAACCCGGCGCAGGAACGCGCCCTCGTCGCCCATTCCTGATCCGGCACATGACGGCAATCGGGCATCGCCGCTGGGCCATCGCCGAGGGCTACATCCCCGGTCAGAGCGTGAGCCAGGAGCATGCGCTGGTGTCGCATGAGGCCATCTGCCTGCTCAATGCCGGTGAGCGGGACGCCAAGGTCGCGGTCACGCTGTATTTCCGGGATCGCGACCCCGTTGGCCCGTATGCGATCACGGTCGGGGCGCGGCGTACGCTGCACCTGCGCTTCAACGACCTCACCGATCCGGCGCCCGTGCCGCGCGACACCGACTTCTCGTCGGTGATCGAGTCGAGCGAGCCGATCGTCGTGCAGCACACGCGGCTCGATTCGCGTCATCCCAACATTTCGCTGATGTCGACGGTCGGATATTACGAGACCTGAAGGCCCCCTCGCACATCACACCGGCACGATGGCGACGATGCGGCGCGTCTGCTTCTCGACGATGATGAACTGGCTGCCGACGACGATGTACTGGTCGTTCTGGAAGTTCGACAGCGATTTAGCGAGCTGCGCCGGAATGTCGCGCAATCGCGCGTTGCCGGGCACGGCGGCGCCGACCGTCATCGTGAAATTCGCACTGTCCACGCGCTCGTCACCGTGCTGGTTCACATAGGCTTTGAGCGCCCCGACCTGGTCGGGCGTCAGGTCGACGTTGGGAGTCGCCGAGCCCGTCAGTCGCTCGTTGCGGCCGACCGTGGACGGGTCGGTGGAATGCGGCGACGAGGTCGACGTCGGCTTCGTCACCTGTGCAGTGACGCTCATGCCCTGTGTCTCGTTGCTGCGCTGTCCGTTGGCGGCGATATTGGGTTCGTTCGTTTGGCTGAAACCGGGCACGAAGAACCACACCATCAGCCCGACCGCCGCAGCTACGAGCACGATGGTCGACCACACGAACATCGCGCTCGTGCCCTGCTGCTCCTCGCGCGGCGTCATGTCCTTGACCATCGCGGCGTCTCCATCTTCGGGTTCAGCCTCGTCGCCTGTTGCGGAACCCCGCATTCCTGCGGGTAACCGTCAGCGCGCCGTATGGTTCAGTGGCGAAGGGGAAGCACAAATCGCGAAGGTCTTGGCGAATCATCCGGAACGGAGGACGGCCGCGCGCCGTTCTCCCCGGGAGGACTAACCACCCCACAATTTGGAGGAACTCATGAGCCTGTTCGGCAAGGACATCGAGACGATGGACAACCTGTTCGTCCATACGCTTCAGGACATCTATTACGCAGAAAAGCAGATCCTGAAGGCGCTGCCCGACATGGAACAGAAGGCCAGCAATCCGCAGCTCAAGACCGCGTTCAAGTCGCACCTCGAAGAAACCAAGGGCCACGTGAAGCGTCTCGAGCAGGTGTTCAAGATGCACGGCCAGGAGCCGAAGGGCGTCGACTGTCCGGCAATCGATGGCATCATCGAGGAAGCCAATGACGTCGCCTCCGACGTCGACGACAAGCACGTCCTCGACGCCGCGCTCGCCGCGGCGGCGCAGGCTGTCGAGCACTATGAGATGTCGCGCTACGGAACGCTGGTCGCCTGGGCGAAGCAGCTCGGCCGCGGCGACTGCGCGAGCGTGCTCGAAGAGACGCTGAAGGAAGAGAAGGCCGCCGACATGAAGCTGACCAAGATTGCCGAGTCGCAGGTCAATCGTCAGGCCGCGCTCTGACGCTCGTTGCGGCGCTTCGAACGGGGCCGTCTCCCGATCCGGGAGGCGGCCCTGACCTTTTGGTGATGGAACCGTGACGGGCTTTCGAACATTCGCGTCCCTGCCATGTCAGACGTTCAGCCCTCGGTTTCCGCCAAAGCTTCCAATAAGCCGCCGGAGCGTTTGCTGCGGCAGCTCGGACTGCGCTACGTCACCGCCGGCGAGCTCACCATCAAGCGCCGACGGCGCGGGGCCGGCTTTATATTCGTCAACGGCGACGGCCGTGCCTTATGCGACCAGCGCATCCTTTACCGCCTGAAACGGCTTGCAGTGCCCCCCGCCTATGAGAACGTGCTCTACGCCGCCGACCCGCATGCGCATCTTCAGGCGATCGGCCGTGATGCTGCCGGCCGCGCGCAATATCGCTATCACGCCGACTGGGAGAAGGTGCGCGAGCTGCGCAAGGCCCGCCGCCTCGCCCGTCTCGCCGAGGCGCTGCCGAAAATCCGGTCCTGGGTGTCGCGCCATATCGGTGATCGCGAGCCCCGCCGCGAGCGCGCCATCGCGGCTTTGATCGAGCTCGTTGCGCTGACCGCGCTGCGGCCGGGCAGCGAAAGTTACGCCAAACAGCACGGCACACGCGGCGCGGCCACTCTGCTCAAGAGCGACCTCCACATCGTCGGGGACCACATATCGCTGAAATTCACCGGCAAGGGCGGCAAGGCGATCGAGAAGGAGGTACGCTCCTCGCGGCTGGCGCTGGCGCTCAGGCGCCTCGGCGCGCTGCCGGGAGCGCGCATGTTCCAGTACCGCAACCAGGACGGCGCGGTCCTTGCCCTGCGCCGGCGTGACGTGAATACGGCGCTGCGCGAGATCGCGGGACACGCGGTGTCGCTGAAGGACTTTCGCACGCTGGTCGCATGCTCCAACGCGCTGGAGCACCTCGCCGAGATGGAGCCGAAGCCGAGCCAGCGCGGCCGCAAGCGGCAATTGCTGGCGACCATGCGCGAGGTCGCCGCGGACCTCGCCAACACGCCCGCCGTCTGCCGCAAGAGCTACGTGCACGCCGCCGTGGTCGACGCTTTTGAGAGTGGCGCGCTCCGGCGCGCCGCCCGCGGTCGTCGGACCGCCGCCAGCCGCGAGCGACTGCTGGTCAAGATGCTGGCCCGCGTCTCGCCGTGACGGACGCGCGCCGGCTCAATGGCGTTTCTTGGATTCGCCGGGGCTGATCGAATCCCGTCCGACGATCTTGGAGAACATGCTGTCGGGGTCGTAGACGAGGGCAAGCTTGCGCTTGTCGAATTCCTTGAAGAACTCATCCCATGAAATCTGCACGAGGTTCTCGTGCTCCGAATTTTCCGCATCGGGAAACATCACGCGGATGATGCCGACGTCGTTCTTCACATGGGTCGTATCGACGGCAGCGGGCTTGCCGCCATGGGCCTCGGCCCATTTCTGAATCTTTTTATGATCGGTGGTCACCTCGGCCATGGCGCTCTCCATTGTCGTTTCCGCCGCCGTCGTTACGGCTTCACCCGCCTTCTCAGGCGTCCAGGCGGGGAACGCGAGGGCCTTACGCCATGTTCCGGACGTTGCGCACCGCAAAAGCCCGGGAACCAAGCTCGCGCGACAGGGGTTAGCCCGGCGAGCCCTGGCTCCTCCCCTCCCCCTCAGGGTTCACCAGACTTGAAGCCCCGGCCGTCGCGCTGGGGCTTTCTTCTGGTGCGCGCGCGTTATGATCATCGGCTCGATGAACAAAGGGCTGTGACGATGCCGGGCAAGCGCGTGACCTTCGACGATGAGACCTATGCGGCGCTCGACATGCTGGCGCGCGACCGCATGATGGATTTCCAGGAGCTCGCCGACGAGGCGTTCCGCGACCTTCTCAAGAAGCACGGACGGCCGTCGAGCCTGAAGGAGGCGCTGCGCCGCAGCGCCGGCGCGAGCGCGGAGGTGGTGCCGTTCCGCCGAAAGGCCGGCGCCGGGGGCGACGACAAACCTGCGAAAAAGCGGAAAGCGTCGCGCAGGAAGCGGCGCTAGCTGGCCTTGCGGTGACGCGCGGTCGAGCGTGAGGCTTTCTTCGCCGTGCGCCGGTGTGTCGTCGTACGGCGTGACGAACGGCGCGACGGCGCTTCCTTGCCGGCGCTCTTTCGCAGAGCCTCCATCAGATCGATGACCTTGGCAGGCTCGCGCTCCTTGGTCTTCTCGATCGGCTTGCCGTCCTGCTTGCGCTTGATCAGGTCGCGCAGCGCCGTTTCATAATGATCTTCGAACTTGTCCGGCTTGAAGTGACCGGCCTTGCTCTGCACGATGTGCGTCGCAAGCTCGAGCATGTCCTTCGGCACGGACTCGTCGGGGATGTCGTCGAAATAGTCCTTCTCCCCGCGCACCTCGTATGGGTAGCGCAGCGTCATGCCCATGAGGCCGTTGCCGCGCGGCTCCAGCGCGATGACGTGCTCGCGGTTGGTGAACACGACGCGGCCGAGCGCAGTCATGCCTTCCTTCTTGATCGCCTCGCGGATCACCGCGAAGGCCTGCGCGCCGACCTCACCGTCGGGCACGATGTAGTACGGGTCCTTGAGGTAGAGCTCGTCGATCTCCTTTTTCGGCACGAACTGATCGATGTCGATCATGCGCGTCGATTCAATCTCGACCGCGTCGAGCTCGTCCGGCTCCATCTCGATGTAATTGCCCTTGGAGACCTCGTAGCCTTTGACGATGTCGTCGGACGCGACCTCGTCGCCGCTCTCCGCGTCCACTTTCACGTAGCGGATTCGATTGCCGGTCTCGCGGTTGAGCTGATGGAAGCGCACCTTCTCGCGCTCGGAGGTGGCCGGAAAAAGCTGGATCGGACAGGAGACCAGCGACAGGCGCAGATATCCCTTCCAGTACGCACGCGGTGCCATGCTTGAAGCCCTCCGACGCATAAACCGACCGGACTCAAACGACCGGCAGGGACGACGGTTCCTGCCGGAGACCCCAGTCTAGGGCGCAACCGGGCCTGCCGCCTGTCGCTTTTCAGAAGGGGCTTTTCGTCCCGGAACCGCGGGATTCCGGACGGCCGGCGGGCGGAGTCAGTGCCTGTGGGGGCCGATTTCGTCCCGGAGCACCTCGTAGCACTGGCAGCTTCGTTTCAGGAGGCCCGGCCGGTCGACGATGGTGATGGTGCCGCGGCGGTACTGGATCAGCCCGTCCTTTTGCAGCTCCGAGGCCGCGACCGAGACGGTCGGCCGGCGTACCCCCAGCATGTAGGACAGGAACTCCTGCGTCAGGTCGATCTGCTTGGTCTCGATCAGGTCTTCCGACTGCAGGAGCCAGCGGCACAGCCGGCCCTCGAGCGAATGCAGGGCGTGGCAGGCGGCGTTCTGCTGCGCCTGGCTGAGGATAAACGCCTGGTAGCGATCGACGCTGTCGCGCAACTCACGGTGTTCGAGACACAGCGCGCGAAATTGCGGTGCCCCGATGCGGAACGCCGCGCCCTCGATCTGCACCACGGCCTGCGCAAACGAGGTCATGTCGCAAACCGCGAGCCCGCCGACCACGCCCTCGCGGCCGACAATGCCGGCCTCGATCGACTCGCCCGACGGCGTCACCGCCACCAGCGACACCATGCCGGAAAGCGGAAAATAGACTTGCGATACGGGCCGCCCCGCCTCCTGCAGGATCAGCGACTGCGGCAGGTCGACCGGTGTCAGATGTTGTTCGAGAGCGGCTCTCACCGTGGCCGGGAGAGATTGCAAAATCAAATTGTCGGTCGACAAGAGGATCCTCGGCACTGCGCGCGGGCCGGAATTACGGCTGGGAGGGAATGGCGCGGAATGG
>JBQCFB010000076.1:0-7274 GCA_051959715.1 Pseudolabrys sp. | reverse complement strand
ATCCTGATCGTCGTCGCGATCGGCGGGCTGGTCGAGATCGTGCCCCTGTTCTATCTGAAGAACACGATCGAAAAGGTCGACGGCATGCGGCCCTATACGCCGCTCGAGCTCGCCGGCCGCGACATCTACGTGCGCGAGGGTTGCTATCTCTGCCATTCGCAGATGATCCGCCCCTTGCGCGACGAGGTCGAGCGCTACGGCCACTATTCGCTCGCCGCCGAGAGCATGTACGACCACCCGTTCCAGTGGGGCAGCAAGCGCACCGGTCCCGATCTCGCCCGCGTCGGCGCCAAGTATTCCGACGACTGGCACCGCGACCACCTGCGCGATCCGCGTTCGGTCGTGCCTGGCTCGGTCATGCCGACCTACGGCTTCCTCGAAGAGACCGATCTCGACTATTCGCATATCGACCAGAACCTGAAGGTGCAGGCCGTGCTCGGCACGCCCTACACCAAGGAGATGATCGAGAACGCGCAGAAGGACGTCGTCACGCAGACGACGACCGACAGTCCTGACGCAGGCGATCTCGCCAAGCGCTACCCGAAGGTCAACGTGCGCGACTTCGACGGAAATCCGAAGCGCATTACCGAAGCGGACGCGCTGATCGCCTATCTCCAGACGCTCGGCACCTTCGTCGACTTCAAGCTCTACGACGACAAAGCGAACATCCGGTAATCGCCATGGACCCGACCTACCGCGCCATCGCCGAAGCCGCCCAGCAGATCGGGCTCGTCTATTTCGTCGCGCTGTTCGCGCTGGTGCTCGCCTACGCGCTGTGGCCTTCGCGCAAGAAGCAGTTCGACGAGGCGGCGCATATTCCGCTCACAGAGGACTGAGACCGTGGCCGAGCAACACAAAGACATCGACGCCCTGACCGGCACGGCGACCACCGGCCATGAATGGGACGGCATCCACGAGCTCAACACGCCGCTGCCGCGCTGGTGGCTGTGGCTGTTCTACATCACAATCGTCTGGGCGGTCGGCTACTGGATCGTCTATCCGGCCTGGCCGCTCATCACCAATTCGACACAGGGCGTGTTCGGCTGGCACACGCGCAGCGCGATCGTCGACGACCTCGCCGAACTCAAGGCCAAGCGCGGCGCGATGATGGAGAAGCTGTCGGGCGCCTCGGTCGCCGAGATTGCCGCGGATCCGCAGCTTTCCGACTTCGCCCGGGCGGTCGGCCGCGTCGCCTTCGCCGATAATTGCGCGCCGTGTCATGGCGCCGGCGGCGGCGGCGCCAAGGGCTATCCGAACCTCAACGACGACGACTGGCTGTGGGGCGGCAAGCTCACGGACATTCTCAACACGGTGACGCACGGCGCGCGCTCCGGCGACGACAAGGGTCATCAGGGCAACATGCCGGCCTTCGGCCGCGACGGCATCCTCAAGCCGGACCAGATCTCGACAGTCGCAGATTACGTGCGCTCGCTGTCCGGCCTGCCGGTGGAGCAGGGCGCCAACCTCGATGCCGGCAAGAAGATCTTCGCCGACAATTGCGCCGTGTGTCACGGGCCCGAGGGCAAGGGCAATCGCGAGGTCGGCTCCGCCAACCTCACCGACAAGATCTGGCTCTACGGTTCCGACAAGCAGACGATCGTCAACGGCATCGTCAACGGCCGCGGCGGCGTCATGCCTGCCTGGGGCGGCCGTCTCGACCAGCCGACCTTGAAGTCGCTCGTCGTCTACGTCTGGTCGCTCGGCGGCGGCGAAAAGTAGCCGCGGCCTGAGGGGCGAGAGGGGAGGGGCGGGTTCGTCCAGGGGCCCGCCTGCTTCTTCTTTTGACGTGCAGGCTTGACGAAGATCAATGGCCCGCAGGACCGGCCGGCTTAGGTTTTCGAAGCAACAACAAGGCGTAAGCGCCAGGAAATCGTCATGACGGGTCTCGAGGCGCTGGTGAAGGACGCGGAAGTGACGACGGCGAAGGCGCCGCCGGCGCCGCTGCCGGCCGCCGACGACATTGACGACATCCCGCTCTATGCGCCGCGCCGCAAGATCTATCCGCAGAGCGTCAAGGGCTTCTTCCGCCGCATCAAGTGGGCGGTGCTGATCGCCACGCTGGGCGTCTATTATTTCTTGCCGTTCATCCGGTGGGACCGCGGCCCGAACGCGCCGCACCAGGCGGTGTTGATCGACTTTCCCAATCGCCGTTTCTATTTCTTCCCGATCGAGATCTGGCCGCAGGAGGTCTATTACCTCACCGGCCTCCTTATCCTCGCCGCGCTGACGCTGTTCCTGATGAACGCCGTCGCCGGCCGTCTGTGGTGCGGCTATCTCTGCCCGCAGACGGTGTGGACCGATCTGTTCTTCGCCATCGAGCGCTGGGTCGAAGGCGACCGCCGCGAGCACATGCAGCGTGACGCCCTCAGGTGGACGCTCGAGACCTGGGCGCGCAAGGGGCTCAAGCACTTCCTCTGGTTGATGGTCGCGTGGTGGACCGGCGGCGCCTGGGTGCTCTACTTCGCCGACGCGCCGACGCTGGTGAGGGATCTCGCCACCGGGCAGGCCTCGTTCGCCGCATATTTGTGGATCGGCATTCTCACCGTCACGACCTATGCGCTCGCCGGTCACATGCGGGAACAAGTGTGCCTTTACATGTGCCCGTGGCCGCGCATCCAAGCGGCGCTCACCGATGAATACGCGCTCAACGTCACCTACCGCTACGATCGCGGCGAGCCGCGCTGTTCGGTGAAGAAGGCCGAGCAATTGCGCAGCGCCGGTGCGCCCGCCGGCGACTGCGTCGACTGCCTGCAATGCGTCCACGTCTGCCCGACCGGCGTCGACATCCGCCAGGGGCCGAACCTCGGCTGCATCCAGTGCGGCCTGTGCATCGACGCCTGCGACACGGTCATGGGCAAGCTGAACCGGCCGGCGCGGCTCATCGCCTTCGACACCGACCTCAACATCAAGGCGCGGCTCGAGGGCAGGCAGCCGTTCTACCGGCTGATCCGCATGCGGACCTTGCTTTACGCCGTGATCATCGTCGTCGTCGGCGGCGCCATGCTGTTCAAGCTCGCCACCCGCGACAGCGAGGGCATCAGCGTCATCCACGACCGCAACCCGATGTATGTGCGGCTCTCCGACGGCGCGCTGCGCAACGCCTACACGATCCGCATCGTCAACAAGCAGCTCAAGTACCGCGATTTCATCGTCAGCGTAGACGGTTTGGGATCGACGCTCATCGATTTCGTCGGCATGCCGCCGCGCGCCGACGGCCGTCAGCTCGTCACCGTCGGACCGGACCAGACGCGCGAAGTGCGCGTCACCCTGACCGATTACGCGACCGCCGCCCCGTCGCAGTCGACGGCGATCCAGTTCTCGCTGATCGATATCGACACCGGCGAGGTTGCGCAGGTGCGCGACCATTTCTTCGGGCCTTGAGGAGACACCGGCATGCCCGCGGAATCCAGGATGAAGAAGCCCTATGAACTGACCGGACGCGCCGTGCTTGTCTGGTTCGTCGCCTTCTTCGGCGTCGTGGTTGCGGTCAACGCCGTCCTGGTGAAGGCGGCGACCTCGACCTTCGGCGGCGTCGAGACGTCGAGCTCGTACAAGGCCGGGCAGATGTTCGAGCAGGAGGTTGCGCGCGCCGAAAGGCAGGACGCGCAGCATTGGAAGATCGGCGGCACGCTCGTGCGTGACACGTCGGGCGAGGCGGTGCTCGCCATCAGCGCGCGCGACGAGAAAGGCGCGCCGCTGTCCGGGTTGACCGCGAAGGCGCGGCTGGCGCACCCGGCCGACGAACGGCTCGACCATACAATCGCGCTCGCGCGCATCGGCTCCGGCGAATTCAAGGGCGAGGCCGACGCCGCGCCCGGCCAATGGGAGCTGATCGTCGATCTCTTCAAGGGCGACGATCGCGTCTTCCGCTCGCGCAGCAAAGTGATCTTGAAATAAAGGATGTGGCCGTGGCCGGCTCCGCCACCGACCTTTCGCTCTACGCCAAGCCGGACGATGACGGCCGGCTGAGCATGGATCTCGCGGTCGAAGGCGTGACCTGCGGCGCCTGCATCGGCCGTATCGAGGGCGCGGTGAAGCAATTGCCCGGCATCGCCGAGGCGCGTCTCAACGATACCAACCGCCGCCTCCACGTCGTCTGGAGCGACGGCGCGGTCGAGCCCACGCGTATCGTCGAGGCGCTCGAGGCCAGCGGCTATCACGGTCATCCGTTCGTGCCGTTGCGCGCCGAAGAGGAAGAGGCGACGGAAGCGCGGCGCCTCACGCGTTGCCTCGGCGTCGCCGGTTTCGCCGCCATGAACATCATGCTGCTGTCCGTGTCGGTCTGGTCGGGCAATGCCAGCGACATGACGAGCGAGACGCGCGACTTCTTCCATTGGGCCTCCGCGCTGATCGCGTTGCCGGCCGCGGCCTATGCCGGGCGGCCGTTCTTCCAGAGCGCCTGGCGCGCGCTCAAGGCGCGCGCGACCAACATGGACGTGCCGATCTCGATCGGCGTCATCCTCGCGCTCGCCATGTCGCTGGTCGAAACCGCGCACCACGCGCGCGAGGCCTATTTCGATTCGGCGATCATGCTGCTGTTCTTCCTGCTCACCGGGCGCGCGCTCGAGCACGCGATGCGGCGCAGGACCCGTGCCGTCGCCGGCAATCTCGCCGCGCTGAAGGCGGATACGGCGAACCGCTTTGCAGGCGACGAAATCGTCACGGTGCCGGTCGCGGCGCTGCGCGCCGGCGACAAACTGCTGGTCAAGCCGGGCGAACGCGTACCGGCGGACGGCATCATCGCCAGTGGCCGTTCCGAGGTCGACCAGAGCCTGATTACCGGCGAGACGGCGCGGCGGCGCATCGCGCCCGGCGACGCCGTCTATGCGGGCAGCTTGAACTATGACGGCGCAATGACGCTCACCGTCACCGCCGCCGCGGGCGCCTCGCTGATCGACGAGATCGAGACGCTGCTCGAAAAAGCGGCGAGCGCCAGGACGCGCGCCATGCGGCTCGCCGACCGCGCCTCGCGCATCTACGCGCCGGTGGTGCACGCGACCGCGGCGCTGACCTGCATCGGCTGGCTCGTCGCCGGCGCGTCGTGGCACGACGCCATCGTCACGGCCATCGCCGTGCTCATCATCACGTGCCCCTGCGCGCTGGCGCTCGCCATTCCTGCCGTGCAGGTGGTCGCGTCCGGCGCGCTGTTCCGCGCCAACGTCATCCTCAATGCCGGCGACGCCATCGAACGCCTGGCCGAAGCCGACACGATCATCTTCGACAAGACCGGCACGCTGACTTTGCCGGAGCCGCGCGTCGTCAATCCCGAGCACGTCGATCCCGAATTGTTGCAGATGGCGGCGCGACTGGCCCTGTCGACCAGGCATCCGCTGGCCAACGCCGTGGCCCGCGAGGCCGTCACGCGCGTTCCCTATGATGGCGCGGTGGAGGAGCCCGGCCGCGGCGTGCGTGCCGTCATCGACGGCATCGAGGCGCGCGCCGGCAGCGCAGAATTCTGCGGCGCGCCGCAACTCGCCGCGCTGCCCGGCCTGTCGCACATCTATTTCGTGCACGGCGGTCGGACGGCGGCAATCGCGGTGACGCAAAGCCTGCGCCCCGACGCGGTCGAAACGGTTGCGCGGCTGCGCGCGCTCGGCCTCGACCTGCGCATCCTGTCCGGCGACCGTCCCGAAGCGGTGCGGCCGGTCGCGGCCGCGCTCGGCATCGACAAATGGGGCGCTGCCTTGAAGCCCGGCGACAAGATCGGGCTCATCGAGGATCTGAAGCGCGAGGGCCGCAAGGTGCTCATGGTCGGCGACGGCCTCAACGATGCGCCCTCGCTTGCGGCCGCGCATGTGTCGCTGTCGCCGATCTCCGCCGCCGACCTGACGCAGGCCCAGGCCGACGCCGTGTTCCTCGGCGAGCGCCTCGCGCCGGTTCTGGAGGCGGTCGTCGTTGCGCGCCAAGCACGTGCGCTGATGAGCCAGAATCTGTGGCTCGCGGCCGTGTACAATGCCGTCGCCGTGCCGGTCGCCATCGCCGGGATGGTGACGCCGCTCATCGCCGCCCTGGCCATGTCCGGTTCCTCGCTCCTGGTGACGCTCAACGCGCTGCGCGCGCGGCGGGGAGGGAGGGCATGAACGTACTGGTCTACCTCGTGCCGCTTGCGCTCGGCCTCGGGCTCGCCGGGCTGTTCGGCTTCCTCTGGGCCCTGCGTTCGGGACAATACAGCGATGTCGATGGCGCGGCCCTGCGCATTCTCTCCGATGACGATGTCGAGAACAAAAGCTAGGTCACTGGCCCGCCCGGTCGTGGCGGTGTAGAGAGGGCGTCCCCGCAGCGCCCGCTCCCTGGAACCCGACCGCGTGCCAGCTCAGACGTCGAAGGCCACCCGCACACTGCCCGCTCAGTGGCCCGACCTGCTGCCGGGCATCGCGCTGTCCGCGGCGGTCGCGGCCGTCGGCTACATCGCCGCGCCCTACGTCGCCAAGGTGGCGCCGATCCCCAACATCGTCATCGCGCTCGTCATCGGCATTGCGCTCAACCCGATCGCGGTGCGGCCGTCGGTGCAGCCGGGCATGGCCTTCTGCGTCCGCAGCGTGCTGCGCTGGGCGGTGGCGCTGCTCGGCTTGCGCGTCGCGGTCGGCGAGATCGCCGCGCTGGGCCTTTCGACGGCCGTGCTCGTCATCGTCGCCATGGCCGCGACGATCGTCGCCGGCTTCCTGTTTGCGAAATGGGGCGGCCGCAATGCCGGTTTCGGCGCGCTGGTCGGCGTCGGCACAGCGGTGTGCGGCGCGTCGGCCACGCTCGCATGCTCGACGGTCGTGCCCGACTATCCGGGCAAGCAGCCGGACATCGCCTTCGTCGTCGTCGCCGTCAATGCGATCGCGACCATCGCCATGCTCGCCTATCCGCCGGTCTGCATATTGCTCTGCTTCGATCCGCAGACGACCGGCGTCATGCTCGGCGGCTCGATCCACGACGTCGCGCAGGTGGTCGGCGCCGGCTACGCGGTGTCCGACACCGTCGGCAATACCGCGGTGGTGGTGAAGCTGTTCCGCGTGTTCCTCCTGCTGCCGGCGGTGCTCGCCGTCGGCTGGTACTTCACGCGCCAGGGCCTGCGCCACGGCGAGGCGCGGGTGCCGGTGCCGGTGTTCGGCATCGTGTTCTTGATCCTGTGCGCGGTGAACAGCGTCATGCCGCTGTTCCCGGCGCTCGTGCCGGTCTACGCGCCGGTGAAGAAGGTGCTCTCCGAAGCCTCGATCTGGGGCCTGCTGCTCGCCATCGCCGCGCTCGGTCTCGGCACTTCGATCAAGACCATCATCGCGCTCGGC
>JBQCFB010000075.1:0-6493 GCA_051959715.1 Pseudolabrys sp. | reverse complement strand
TTCCGGCCCGCTGCCGCCGGAGAACTCGAAGGCGATCAACGAGAACGATCTCGTCGCCGCCGCGGTGCTCTCGGGCAACCGCAACTTCGAGGGCCGCGTCAACGCCGACGTGCGCGCCAACTACCTGGCGTCGCCGCCGCTCGTCGTCGCCTATGCGATCGCCGGCTCGATGTACACCGACATGACCAAGGATGCGCTCGGCGAGGACGCCAAGGGCAAGAAGGTCTACCTCAAGGACATCTGGCCCACGAACAAGGAGATCGGTGCGTTCGTTGCGAAGAACGTCACCAAGAAGGTGTTCGCCAAGCGCTACGCCAACGTCTCCAAGGGCGATCCGAACTGGCGCAAGATCAGCGTCACCGGCGCGATGACCTATGCGTGGGACAAGAAGTCGACCTACGTGCAGAACCCGCCCTACTTCGTCGGCATGGGCAAGCAGGCCAAGCCCGTCGAGGATATCGTCGAGGCGCGCGTTCTCGCTCTGCTGCTCGACTCGATCACCACCGACCACATCTCGCCGGCCGGCTCGATCAAGATCGACTCGCCCGCGGGCAAGTATCTCGTCGACCACAAGGTGAAGCCGGCCGACTTCAACCAGTACGGCACGCGCCGCGGCAACCACGAAGTGATGATGCGCGGCACGTTCGCCAACATCCGCATCAAGAACCAGATGGTGCCGGGCGTCGAAGGCGGCGTGACGGTGCACTATCCGTCGAAGCAGCGCATGCCGATCTACGACGCGGCGATGAAGTACAAGGACGAGAAGGTGCCGCTGGTGGTGTTCGCCGGCAAGGAATACGGCACCGGCTCCTCGCGCGACTGGGCGGCCAAGGGCTCGGTGCTGCTCGGCATTCGCGCCGTGGTGTGCCAGTCCTTCGAGCGCATCCACCGCTCGAACCTGATCGGCATGGGCGTGCTGCCGCTCGTGTTCGAGGAGGGCACGTCGTGGCAGACGCTGGGCCTCAAGGGCGACGAGCAGGTCACGATCCGCGGCATCGGGGCCGAGCTCAAGCCGCGCCAGCGGCTCATTGCCGAAATCGTGATGGGCGACGGGACGCTCAAGCGCGTGCCGCTGATCTGCCGCATCGATACGCTCGACGAGCTCGAATACTTCAAGAACGGCGGCATTCTGCAATACGTCCTGCGGCAGCTCGCCGCCTGACGCCAGGCCATCCGCTCACCGCGAAGTGAGTGGCCGGTGAGGACCGGGGCGCTCTAAATAGGCGCCTCGGTCGGGGGATCGCGGGACTACGGGATGAAGCATCGCGCCTTCGCACTTGCATTAACCGCCGCCGCCATCGTCACGCCGGCCCTCGCCGGCGAGCCGCGCGCGGTCATCGAACTCTTCACCAGCCAGGGCTGCTCGAGCTGCCCGGCCGCGGACAAGCTCCTCGGCCAGCTGCGGCAGGACCCCTCGGTTCTGGCCCTCTCCCTGCCTGTCGACTACTGGGACTATCTCGGCTGGAAGGACACCCTGGCGCTGCACGGCCACACCGTGCGCCAGAAGGCCTATGCCGAGGCGCGCGGCGACCGCGAGGTCTATACGCCGCAGGTCGTCGTCAACGGCGTCGTGCACGCGCTCGGCAACGACAAGGCCGCGATCGACAAGGCGATCGAGGAGACGCGCGCCAAGGCGGCCGCGCTCACCGTGCCGGTGACGCTGCACGTCGCCGACGGCAAATTGACGGTGAACGTCGCGGAAGCCGCGTCCGCCGCCGGCGGCAAGGCCGAGATCTGGCTCTGCCCCTATGCCAGCACGATCCCGGTCAATGTCGAGCGCGGCGAAAACCGCGGCCACACGCTGACCTATTACGACGTGGTCCGGCGCTGGGTGAAGCTCGGCGATTTCACCGGCAAGGCGGAAAGCTACACGCTGCCGGTCGCGGACGTGACCAAGGGCGAGAGCGACGTCGACCACGTCGCGGTGCTGGTGCAGCGCGAGCCCGAGGGCAAGCCCGGCCTCATGCTCGGCGCCGCGGCGATGAGTTTGCGCTGATTTTCAATTTCTGAAGATACCCGTCATCCTGAGGTGCTCGGCGCGAACGCGCCGAGCCTCGAAGGATTTGTGACTCAGTTTGACTCACAGGTCCTTCGAGGCTCGCGTGCTGACGCACGCTCGCGCCTCAGGACGACGTGCGAGGCAAAAAAATAGGGCCGGCAAAGCCGGCCCGAAGGCATTGGGGATTGAACCGTACGCGGAACTCAACTGGCCCGGCCGGCCGGACCCCGGGGGGCTGGGGGGCTGAGGAATCCGGAGTTCGTACCGGACCGGGCCATGAGGCAACGCTGCACTTATCCCGTCCCAGCGTGACAGGCGATTGTTCGAAATTGGGCCTTTTCGTGTGCGGGCCTAACGACTTCGTGAACGTCGTCGGCGCGGTATGGTCGTGCTTCGATGCCCAATTTCGCCGCAGCACGAAGTGCTTGCGAGCCGCGCGCGCCGGGGCGATCATGTCACGCAGATGTCGTGGAAGGAGGCGCCGATGTTCGGACCCGGCGAAATCGATCCAAGCGAGCCCCACGGGGGCGGTAGCCCGGCGCGCAGCGCCGCCGTCCCCGGTCAGGTCACCTTCAATCGCCGCGAACTCAACCGCATCCTCGATCTGTATGGCCGCAAGGTCGCCGCCGGCGAATGGCGCGACTACGCCATCGATTTCCTGAAAGACCGCGCCGTGTTCTCGGTCTTCCGACGCACCTCGGAAGTGCCTTTGTACCGCATCGAGAAGGATCCGAAACTGGCGCAGCGCCAGGGCGCCTACAGCGTCATCTCGGCGAGCGGCCACATCCTGCGCCGAGGCCACGAACTCGACCGCGTGCTGCGCGCGATCGACAAATCGCTGTCGCTGGTCGCCGGGTAGCCCCTTACGGATTGCTCGCCATGCCGTCGCCGAGGTCGCGCTGCATCAGCAGCGTGTCGACCCAGCGGCCGAACTTGTAGCCGATGCCCGGCAACTGCCCGACGACGCGGAAGCCGCAGGCTTCGTGCAGCCCGACCGAACCGGGCTGATTCGGCGAATCGCCGATCACCGCCAGCATCTGCCGGAAGCCGCGCCGCGTGCACTCCTCGATCAGCGCATCCATCAGCGCCCGGCCGACGCCGCGGCGCTGCATGTCCGGGTCGATGTAGACCGAATCCTCGACGCTGAAGCGATAGGCCGGCCGCGTGCGGTAGACCGAGGCATAGGCGTAGCCGGCGAAGCGGCCGCCGATCTCCGCCGCCAGGTACGGATAACCGCCCTCGAGCACGTATTTCATGCGCCGCCCGATCTCCAGGTCGTCCGGCGGCTCGAGCTCGAAGGACGACGAGCCGGTCTCGACGGCCGGCGCGTAGATGCGGACGATGTGCGGGATGTCGGCGGAGCCGGCGGGCCGGATCGTGATGCTCATTGCAATGTCACCTCGGCCCGCACGGCGCGGGCCGTCACGTTTTCTGACCGGCGCCCGGATTTTAGGCGGGCACCGCGCCGAGGCCAAGTCCGGCGCCGCATGCCACAAATGCAAAACGCCCGGGCGCGAGCCCGGGCGTCTGCAAGTCTTGCTCTGGGCGGCTGCTTAGCGCCGGTCGCCCGAAGGCGCCTTAGCGCCGGTCACCCATGAAGCGCAGCAGGAACAGGAACAGGTTGATGAAGTCGAGGTAGAGCGACAGCGCGCCCATCACCGCCTTGCGGCCGGCAATGGTGCCGTCGTCGTAGCTCGAATACATCTCCTTGATCCGCTGCGTGTCCCACGCGGTCAGGCCGGCGAAGATCACGACGCCGATCGCCGAGATGGCGAATTCCAGCCCGCTGCTCTTCAGGAAGATGTTGACCAGCGACGCCAGGATCAGGCCGAACAGGCCCATGATCATGAACGAGCCGATCGGCGAGAGATCGCGCTGCGTCGTGTAGCCGTACAGGCTCAGCGCGCCGAACGAGGCGGCCGAGATGAAGAACGTGCGGGTGATCGACGCGCCGGTATAGGCGAGGAATACCGACGACAGCATCAGCCCGAGCAGCGCGGCATAGCCCATGAACAGCATGAGCGCCGTCGACGGCTGCAGCTTGTCGATCCGGAAGCTCATGAAGAACACGATGCCGAGCGTGGCCAGGAACAGCACGATCGTGATCGGTCCGCCGAAGATGGCCTGGCCGAACGCCGTCAGGCCGGTGATCTGGCCGGCGGAGTTGGTGACCACGGCGGCATTGTAGGTGAACCAGGCGACGACGCCGGTGAGTGCGACGCCGGCGGCCATGTAGTTGTAGACGCGAAGCATGTAGGCGCGCAGGCCTGCATCGATCGCGGCCGTCTGTGCGCCGAAGCGCTGGGCGGCGGTGTTACGGTCGTAGTCCGACATCGAAGTATTCCCTCTGTTGTTTCCGGCTCTTCGCCGGTCACACATCGGGTGCGCCGGCTGCGGCGCATCCCGTGTTCCTCATGTAGTGGTGGTCGAGTCTTGGTGCCAGATATGGCCCCTTGAAGGCGGCGTTCCTTGCCAAACCTTAACGTTTCCCGGCAGCCAGCATAACGCAATTCCGGCCGGTTCGGGAGCGGGGGAGGGGACGCGGCTGAATGTCGCGATGCCTCAAAGGCTTCGCAGCACGGGGGCCGGCTTCTGCCCGAGCGCCGTCCAGGTACCGGCCAGCCCCAGCACGATCGTGACCGCGACCGCGGCGGCGGCCGAGACCAGCGCCGGCACGGGCAGCCACGTGAAACCGACGTGCATCAGTTGCACCACGATCAGCCAGGCGGCGAGGGAGCCGGACAGCACGCCGAACAGCGCGGTGGCGAGACCGAGCAGCCCGTATTCGATGGCATAGGCGGCAATCAGCCGCGCCCGCGTCGCACCGAGCGTCTTGAGGATGACGGCGTCGTAGACGCGGTGGCGGTGTCCGGCGGCAAGCGCGCCGCCGAGCACGAGCGCGGCGGCGACGAGGGTGATCGCGCTGGCGCCGCGGATCGCCACGAGCAATTGCGCGACCAGCGCGCCGATGGCGTCGAGCGCATCCTTCACCCGCACCGTGGTCACGGTCGGATAGTGCTCGGCGACGGCGCGCAGCACCGTGCCTTCCTCCTGCGGCGAGCCGCCATCGGCGAAGCGCAGCGTGGCGAGGTGCGTATGCGGCGCGCCGGCGAAGGTGTTCGGCGAGAACACCATGACGAAATTGATGCTCAGGCTCTGCCAGTCGAGCCGCCGCAGATTGGCGATGGTCGCGGTGATGTTGCGGCCGAGCACGTTGACGGTGACCTTGTCGCCGAGCTTCAGGCCGAGACCGTCGGCGATGCCTTGCTCGAATGACACGAGCGGCGGTCCGTCATAGTCCGGCTTCCACCATTGCCCGGCAATGACGCGCGAGCCTTCCGGCACGGAGTTGGAATAGGTTATGCCGCGGTCGCTTTGCAGCACCCAGGCGGCCTCGTCCTTCGGCTTGATGCGTTCGGCCGCGGTGCCGCCGGCGGCGATGATGCGCCCGCGCAGCATCGGCACGTCCTCGATCGACGCGCCCGGTGCGCGCGCCTGCACGTATTCGACGAAGGGCTGCGCCTCGGCCGACGGGATGTCGAGGAAGTAGAAGGACGGCGCGCGCTGCGGCAGTTCGTGCGCGAACTGGTCGCGCAGATTGGCGTCGATCTCGACCACGGTGACGAGCAGCGCGATGCCCAGTCCCAGCGACAGCACCACGGTCGGCGTCAGCGCGCTCGGCCGGTGGATGTTGGCGACCGCCATGCGCAAGCTCGTCGATCGCGCATGCGGCGCGCGCCGCGCGATCGCCATGACGAGGAGCGCGACGAGACGCAGCAGCAGGAACACGGCGGCGGCGGCGCCGACATAGATCACCGCGACGCGCTGGTCATACGCAAGCAGCACCGCCATCGCCGCCAGCACCGCGGCGGCGACCGTGGTCATGACCATGTAGATCGCGCGCGGCCGCTGCGCCTGCGGCGTCACCATGTCGCGGAACAGCGCGCCGACGGCGACGTCGTGCGCGCGGCCGAGCGGCCACAGCGCGAAGGCGAGCGCGGTCAAAAGGCCGTAGACGAGTGCGAGCAACAATTCGCTCATATGCACCGCCGGTTCGAGCGGCAGCGGCAATATGGCGCGGAAGGCGGCGGCGACGCCGAATGGCAGGATTGCGCCGAGCGCCATGCCGATCACGCCGCCGATCAGCGCGAGAATCATCACCTGGGTCAGGTAGACCGCGAACACCGTGCGGCCCGACGCGCCGAGCGCCTTCAGCGTGGCGATCGACTCGCGCCGCCGGTCGAGGTGGCTTTTCACGGCATTGCCGACGCCGACGCCGCCGACCAGCAGCGCGGTGAGGCCGACAATGGTGAGGAATTGCGTGAAGCGCTCGACATTGCGCTGGAGCTGCGGCGAGGCGTTGGAGCGCGTGCGCACCTCCCAGCCGGCCTGCGGCAATTCGACATGCGCGTCATTGGCGACGGAGCGCACGTCGGCGTCGCTTGCCGCGTTCGCCGGCAGGCGCAGGCGATAATGCCAGCGCACCAGGCTGCC
>JBQCFB010000074.1:0-3607 GCA_051959715.1 Pseudolabrys sp. | reverse complement strand
GTGCTCGAGCATGCCCGGGCGCACGGCCTGAAGGTCCGGCCGCTCTGCTCCTTTGCCGCGGATTACATGGGCCGGCATCCGGAATATGAGGATGTGCGCGGCTGACCAGCGGCCGCAACCCAATCTTTACCTTTCAGTAAGACATTCGGCGTGACCAGCCTGGAGCACGTCCCGCAGATGACCGCCGGCATCGACTTCTTCTTCGCGCAGTGCGGCCGGCTCCTGTTTTCGCTCGGCTCGCATTTCTCGCTGACATCGCTGTTCGCCGCGCTCCTCGTCGCGACCGCGTTCTATGCCGCGCAGCGCGTCCGCCGCGGCCGCCGCCTGCGCCCGCGAACGCTCCTGCGCGCGCTGTTCCCGAAGCGCATCGTGCACCACCGCTCCAACCAGGCCGACATCGGCTACCTGTTCTTCAACGTCTTCGTCTTCGGCGTCGTGTTCGGCTGGTCGGTCCTGTCCTACCAGGCCGTGTCGAACGGCATCGTCAGCTCGCTTGCCGCGCTGTTCGGCGCGCCGCCACCGGCCGCGCCGGCATGGGTCGCCCGCGCCGTCATCACGCTGATGCTGTTCCTCGCCTACGAGCTCGGCTATTGGTTCAATCACTGGCTCAGCCACAAGGTGCCGCTCTTGTGGGAATTCCACAAAGTGCATCATTCGGCCGAGGTGCTGACGCCGCTGACCAACTTCCGCGTCCACCCGGTCTACACCTTCGTCTTCGCCAACATCATCGCCTTCTCGACCGCGGTCGCGAGCGGCCTCGGTCACTACGCCTTTGGCGACACGACCTATCAATACGCCTTCGCCGACACCAACATCATCCTGGTGCTCTTCATCCACGGCTACGTGCATTTGCAGCACTCGCATGTGTGGATCGCCTTCACCGGCTGGCTCGGACGCGTGCTCGTCTCGCCGGCGCACCATCAGGTGCACCACTCGGCCGATCCGAGGCACTTCAACAAGAATTTCGGCAGTTGCCTGGCGCTGTGGGACTGGATGTTCGGCACGCTCTATGTGCCGTCGAAACAGCGCGAGCCGCTCACTTTCGGCTTCCCCGGCGAGGCGGACGCGCACACGTTCAAGGGCGAGTTCGTCGATCCGCTGGTCAAGGCCGGCCGCCGGCTATTCGGCGGCGTGCCCGAGCGCCTCGGTCTCCAGGAGCCACTCACGCCGGGTGTTCTGGCTCACCGCCTCGACCATGCCGTGAATGGTCGCCCGCACCGGCTTGACGCCGGTGAAATGTAGGATGTTGCGCCGGAACAGCTTGAGGGCGTGCGCGCCGAACCAGATCCGGTAGAGCAGCCCCGGCATTCCCATCGTCATGATGACGCGCGCCGACTTGCCCTTGAGGATCTTCCAGCCGCCCTTCCCGTCGTGCACCGCCAGCAGGTCCGGCTGCAGCACGCGCTCGATGAATCCTTTCAGGATCGCCGGCATGTCGCCGCACCAGAGCGGGAAGATGAAGACGAGATGATCGGCGGCGCGGATCGCCTCTCGCGCCCGCACGAGATCCGGCTCGAGCGGCTGCGGGCGGCGATAACCTTCGCGCAGGATCGGATCGAAGTGCAATTTGGCGAGCGCGAACAGTGTCGCCGTGTGGCCGCCGGCTTCGGCGCCCCGCGCATAGGCGGCTCCCAGCGCCTCACCGAAGCCGTCCGGAACGGAATTGCCGACGACGATGGCGATCCTGGCCATGGCGCCCTCCCATCTGGACGGGAGATAGCGGCCCGCTCAGGTCTCGGCCTTGACCTGGCGCAACGGCCGCGCCCGCGCCGCGCGCGCGTTCCAGCGGGACCGCACGATGTCGACCAGCACGACGAGCAGTCCCGCGGCCAGTACCTCCCAGCCGGGGCGGATGCCGGCGTCGATATTGAAGGCATCGCCGAGGACGAGCAGCGGCGAGACATGAAATGCGATGCCGATGCCGATCGCCTCACCGGCGAAAGTCAGGAGCGCAGCGACAATCGTCAGCCCCAGAAGGCTCAAGGTCGACAGCTCGTTCGTGTCACGCCACCAGGCCAGCACGCGGTACAGCATGAGCCAGCCGAACAGGCCGGCCGCGAAGGCCGGCACCGTGACGTCGGCCTTGGTCTGCTGGAAATAGTGGATGAGTGCGAGCAGCGCGATGGCGTAGACGAGTTGGTGCAATCGCCGCCAGCGCAGGGGTCCGAGCCGCCGCATCATGCCGTTGGTCGAGGTCGCAGCGAGCGCGGCGAGCCCGAGCCACGCCGTGCCGCCGACGATGAGGTACCAGCGGTGCGTGAGTTCGTGCACGAACTTGCCGGCATCGTAGCCCTGGTCGGCGAAGTAGAGTGAGACGTGCGCGGCCGCATAGCAGAACGTGCCGACGCCGAGCATGCGCCGGACATCGACCAGCGCACCGTAGCGCGCGACGCTGCGGAACGGCGTCACCGCCAGCGTCACGCCGAGGAAAATCAGCGTCCAGAAGCCGGCGCGATGGATGAGATCGTTGATCGGCCGCGCGCCGTGGGCGATCGCTCCACCCTCGGCCAGCGCCTTGGCGAGCGGAAACAGCAGCAGCGCCAGCAATGCAATGCGCAGCCACGACAGCCGGCCGCGGCGGTCGCGCCACAAGGCCCAGGACGATGGGTTTGCTGGAATTGCCGGATCGGTCGTCACATGGCCCTCGCCGCGGATAGCAGCGTCGCCACCCGGCACGGGCTTAGCATCGATCGCGCTTTTCGATTCGTCACGCGCGATCACAATCGCGCGGGCGCCAGCGCGCCGGTGCCGTCAGGATGCCGGTCAGCGGTCCTCGACGGGCGGCTGGCTCATGTGCAGGACCGCGCCGATGACGCCGGCGACCGAGGCCATGATGGTCGATGCGCCGAGCTTGTCGCCGACCGTGAAGTAGGCGATGGCCGCCAGAACGACGGCGCAAAGTCCCAGCGAAATGGCCCATAGCGCCAGCCAGTCGACCTGCTCGACCGGCTCGGCGGCGCGTGCCCTGGCTTGCGGTTTCCGCGGTGTGTGTGTCGGCATGCGGTGCCTCCAGATTGATCGACCATTGGAGGCAAGATGCGTGCCCCGCATTGATGTAACGCAACGTCGCGCGGGGCCGTTCCGGACGTTGAGCCGATTCAAATTGTGTCAGATGCGTGGCGGCGGCCGGCCACCGGCTTCCTTCGACGGCACCTTGACCCAGGCTTCGCCGTCGAGGACGACCTCGCCGTCGACGCTGCAGGCGCAGGCCAGCCGGGCCCGGCGCTTCTCCGGCATCAGTTCGGCGACCGTCACCTTGACCTCGACGGTGTCGCCGATCTTCACCGGCGCGCGGAAATTCAGGGTCTGCGAGATGTAGACGGCGCCCGGCCCCGGCAGTCGTGTGCCGAGCACGGCGGAGATCAGGCTCGCCGTGTAGAGCCCATGCGCGATGCGCGTGCCAAAAGGCGTCTTGGCAGCGAAATGCTCCGACAGGTGGATCGGGTTGCGGTCCCCGGTGACCGCGGCAAAGCCGACGACGTCGGAGGAATCAATCGTCTTCTTCAGCGTCTCGGTGAGCCCGACCGCCAGGTCCTCGAAATAGAGCATCTGCAGCGGAGGAAGCATCGCGCGGGATCTCGGTGACGACACGCATGCCGATGGGTGA
>JBQCFB010000073.1:0-3102 GCA_051959715.1 Pseudolabrys sp. | reverse complement strand
GGGCATCGCCGACATCTTCCGCGGCGGCTTCGGCCAGAACAACGTCGCCACCATCGGCTCGAGCGAAATCACGATCGACCAGTTCCGGCAGTTCTACAACGACCGGCTGCAGCAGATATCGCGGCAGGCCGGCCGGCCGATTACGCCGGACCAGGCGCGCGCGCTCGGCCTCGACCGTCAGATCCTCGGCCAGATGATCGCGCAGGAGACGTTCGACGAGCAGGCGCGCAACCTGCACCTCGGCCTGTCCGACCCGGAGATTGCCAAGCGCATCACCGACGATCCGAACTTCAAGGGCGTGAACGGCCAGTTCGACCGCAACCGCTTCCTCCAGGCGATCCGCGACGCCGGCTATACCGAGCCGCGCTTCGTCGCCGAACAGAAGAACGTGCTGCTGCGGCGCCAGATCGCGCAGACGGTCGGCGGCGACGTCGCCGTGCCGATGGTCGCGATGGAGGCGATCAACCGCTTCCAGAATGAACATCGCGACATCGACTATCTCGTGCTCGGCCCCGCGCAGGCTGGCGAAATTCCGGCGCCAACCGACGAGCAACTCACCAAATACTTCGACGAGCGCAAGGCATCGTTCCGCGCCCCCGAATACCGCAAGGTGACCCTGCTGCCGCTGTCGCCTGCCGAACTCGCCAAGCCCGATCAGGTCTCGGACGCTGACGCCAAGATCTATTTCGACCAGCACCAGGACCAGTACGGCACGCCCGAGAAGCGCGAGCTGCACCAGATGGTGTTCCCGGACGAAGCGAAGGCCGCCGCGGCGCGCGACGATATCGCAAAGGGCAAGTCCTTCGCCGACGTGGCGACCGAGCGCGGACTGAAGGCGTCCGACGTCGATGTCGGCACCGTGACGAAGAAGCAGATCATCGATCCGGCCGCCGCGGCCGCCGCCTTCGCCCTGCCGCTCAACGAGGTCAGCCAGCCGGTCAAGGGACGCTTCGGCACCCTGCTCCTGCTCGTCACCAAGATCGACGCCGGCTCGCAGCAGTCCTTCGACGACGTCAAGACTCAGATCAAGCAGACGCTCGCCGAACAGCGCGCGCGGTCCTCCATCAACGACCTGCGCGACAAGGTCGAGGACGAGCGCGCCAGCGGCGCGACATTGCCCGAGACGGCGCAGAAGCTCGGCCTCAAGGCGATCACCGTCGACGCGGTCGATCGCTCCGGCCGCGGCGCCGACGGCAAGCCCGTGCCGGTCATGGCTGCCTTCCCGCAAAACCTGCTCACCTCGGTGTTCTCGACTGATGTCGGCGTCGACAACGAGGCGCTGCAACTGCCGAACGGCGGCTTCCTCTATTTCGATGTCGCCGGCGTCACGCCGTCGCACGAGCGCAAGCTCGACGAGATCAAGCCGCAGGTCGAGGCGAGTTGGCGCGACGACCAGGTGTCGCAGGCGTTGCAAAAGAAGTCCGATGAGATCGTCGGCAAGATCAAGAGTGGCACGACCCTGGAACAGGCTGCGACCGAAGCCGGCGTGAAAGCGCAGAAGGCGATCGACCTTCAGCGCGGACAGGCGGCGCCGAACGTGCCCGCCTCGGTCGCCGACGACGTCTTCAAGACCGCCAAGGATGGGGTCGGTGCGACGAACGGAACGAGCGACACGCAGCGCTACATCTATCGCGTGACGCAGGTCACCGATCCGGCGCTCGACGCCAACGCCGTCACGATGCAGCAGGTGAAGAGCGTCCTGCAGAATTCCTATTCGGACGATCTCGTGGGCGAATACCTCGCGCGGCTCGAGAGCGACTACAAGGTCAGCATCAACCAGTCGGCGTTGAACCAGGTCGTCGGCGGCCCGGCCGAACAATAATCATGCAGATCGAGCCGTCGGAAGCTGCCTTTGCCGCGCGGTATGCGCGCGGCGAAGCGCAGGTGGTGTGGACGACGCTCGTCGCCGATCTCGAGACGCCGGTCTCCGCCTTCCTGAAGCTCGGCGGCGGCAAGGCAATGAGCTTCCTGCTCGAATCCGTCGAAGGCGGCGCCGTGCGCGGCCGCTATTCGATCATCGGCCTCGAGCCGGACTTCGTCTGGCACTCGGACGACGGCAAAGCCTCGATCAATCGCCGTGCCCGCAGCCACGCCGACTCATTCGAGCCGTGTGCCGAGGCGCCGCTCGACGCGCTGCGCGCGCTGATCGCCGAAAGCCGCATCGAACTTCCCGACGCGCTGCCGCCGATGGCGGCCGGCGTCTTCGGCTATCTCGGTTACGACATGGTGCGGCACATGGAGCACCTGCCCGCAGACAAGCCCGACCCCGTCGGCATTCCCGACGCCGTCATGGTGCGGCCAACGCTCATCGTCGTGTTCGACGCGGTCAAGGACGCGATGACGGTGGTGACGCCGGTGCGACCGGAGCGCGGCGTCGACGCGAAAGCCGCGCTCGCGCGTGCGATGGAGCGGCTGGCGGGCGTGGTCGATGCGCTCGATCGTCCGCTCGACAAGTCGCTCGCGGAATATACCGAGGGCCCGCTCGACGTGCCGCCGCAGTCGAACACGTCGCCGGCCGAGTTCGCGGCGATGGTCAAGCGCGCGAAGGATTACATCGCCGCCGGCGACGCCTTCCAGATCGTGCTCGGCCAGCGATTCGAGGCGCCGTTCTCGCTGCCGCCGTTCTCCCTCTATCGCGCGCTTCGGCGCACGAATCCTTCGCCCTATCTCTACTTCCTCGATTTCGGCGGCTACGCCATTGCAGGGTCGAGCCCGGAGATCCTGGTGAAGGTGTCGCACGACGTAGTCACCATCCGGCCGCTCGCCGGCACGCGCCGCCGCGGCAACACGCCGCACGAGGACAAGGCGCTGGAAATGGAATTGCTCGCCGATCCGAAGGAGCGCGCCGAGCATCTGATGCTGCTCGATCTCGGCCGCAACGACGTCGGCCGCGTGGCCCGGATCGGCACGGTGAGCGTCACCGACCAGTTCTTCATCGAGCGCTTCAGCCATGTCATGCACATCGTCTCCAACGTCGAGGGCAAGCTCGATCCGCGGCATGACGCACTCGATGCGCTCGCCGCCGGTTTTCCCGCCGGCACCGTGTCCGGCGCGCCGAAGGTGCGCGCCATGGAGATCATCGACGAGCTGGAGAAGGACAAG
>JBQCFB010000072.1:0-2910 GCA_051959715.1 Pseudolabrys sp. | reverse complement strand
GGATTCGCCTTTCAAGACGCTCAAGGACGTGGTCGCGGAAGCCAAGGCCAATCCGGGCAAGCTCAACATCGCCACCATCGCCGTCGGCGGCACGCAGAACTTGGGTGCGGAACTGTTCAAGTCGATGGCCGACGTCAATGTCGTGATCGTGCCGTACAAGAATTCGCCGGACGTCGTCGTCTCGGTGCTGCGCGGCGACGCGGCGATGCTGGTCGAATTCCCGCCCGGGATCCAGGGCCAGGTGAATGACGACAAGCTGCGCGTGCTGGCGACGTCGTCGCCGCAGCGCTCGACGCTCAAGCCGAATGTGCCGACCGCGGCGGAGTCGGGTGTGCCGGGTTACGAAGTGACCTCCTGGAACGCCATCTTTGCGCCGAAAGGCACGCCGAAAGAGATCGTCGACGCAATGAACGCGGCGATCCGCGAAGTGCTCGCCATGCCGGACGTGAAGGAGGCCTACGCCAAGGTCGGCGTCACGGCGCAGCCGAGCACGCCGGACGAACTGATGGCGCGGCTGAAGGCGGACATCGTCAAGTGGAACGCGGTGATCGAGAAGGCGCATATTCCGAAGAAGTAGTCGCACCCGTTCATTCCCGCGACAGCGGGAATCCAGCACAGAGTCACAACCGGGTCCCCGCTTTCGCGGGGACGAACGGAGAGCGAGCAGCGAAATCGAGGCGAAACAGCGAATGACCAACAAGAAACTTTCGATCGCCGTCGTCGGCGCGGGAATGGGCGGGCTGGCGGTGACGGCCACGCTGCGGCAGGCCGGATTCGATGTGCAGGTGTACGAGCAGGCGCAGCGGTTCGGGCGCATCGGCGCCGGCATCCAGATGATGCCGAACTCGATGAAGGTGTTGCGCGGCATAGGCGTCGAGGATCGGCTCCGGAAAATCGCTTTCGCGCCTTATTCGCATCTCAACCGCGACGCCTATTCGGGGGAGGTGCTGCGCGAATTGCCGATGCCCGACACGCTCTATGGCGCGCCCTATCTGTGCATGCACCGCGCCGACCTGCACGACGCGCTCGCCTCCGCCGTACCGGCCGAGACCATCCATCTCGGCAAGAAGCTGACCGGTCTCGACCAGAAGGGCTCCCAGGTGACCCTGTCCTTCGCCGACGGCACGACCGCCACTGCGGGCGCCGTGATCGGCGCGGACGGCGTGCACTCGCTCGTGCGCGACATCATCGTCGGCCCCGACGCGCCGATTCACAAGGGCCGCATTGCCTATCGTGCCGTGTTCGACGCGAGCCTGATGGGCGGCTTCGACATCGGCCCGTCGCGCACCAAATGGTGGGGCAAGGACCGGCACATCGTCATCTATTACATCACGAAGGCGAAGAGCGAGTTGTACTTCGTCACCAGCGTGCCGGAATCGTCGGAGTGGCTGACCAAGGAGTCGTGGTCGGCCAAGGGCGACGTGCGCGAATTGCGCGCCGCCTACGAGACGTTCCACCAGGACGTCCGCAACGTGCTCAATGCCTGCCCGGACTGCCACAAATGGGCGATCCTCGAGCGCGAGCCGCTGCCGCACTGGAGCGCCGGACGTGTCGTGCTGCTCGGCGACTCCGCGCATCCGATGACGCCCTACATGGCGCAGGGTGCGGCGACGTCCATAGAAGATGCCGCCGTGCTGGCGCGCTGCCTGAAGGCCGTCGAGGGCGACGACGTCGAAGGCGCCTTCAAGCGCTACGAGGCGCACCGCAAGCCGCGCACCTCGGTGGTCCAGGCCATCTCCAGCGCCAATAGCTGGATGCAGGGCGGCGACGCCGACACGAGCTGGCTCTACGGCTATGATGCGTGGAACGCCGATCTCGACCGGCCGGGCTCGATGCCGCGGGCGAAGGCGGCCTGACCACCGGAGATCGCATGCGCCTGTCGCAGTGCTTCAACTTCCACGACTTCCGGCGGCTCGCAAAGCAGCGGCTGCCGGGACCGATCTTCAATTACATTGACGGCGCGGCGGAGGACGAGACCACCTATCGCCGCAACACGGAAGCGTTCGAAGACTGCGACCTTGTGCCGAGCGTGCTCGCCGGCGTCGCCGACATTGATCTCTCGGTCAATGTGCTCGGCGAGAAGCTCAGCCTGCCGTTCTACTGCTCGCCGACGGCATTGCAGCGGTTGTTTCACTATGACGGCGAGCGCGCGGTCGCCCGCGCGGTCGAGAAGTTCGGCACCATGTTCGGCGTGTCGTCGCTGGGTACGGTGAGCCTCGAGGACATCGCGAAGAATTATTCGTTCCCGCAGGTCTATCAGTTCTATTTCCACAAGGATCGCGGGCTGAACAAGGCGATGATGGACCGCGCGCGGTCGGCCGGCGTGCGCGTCATGATGCTCACGGTCGACTCGATCACCGGCGGCAATCGCGAGCGCGACCTCCGCACCGGCTTTTCCATTCCGCTCAAGCTGACGCTCGGCGGCATGGCGCAGTTCGCGATGAAGCCGCGCTGGGCGCTCGAATACTTCACGCACGAGCGTTTCCGCCTGCCGCAGCTCGAGGAGCACGTCGACATGGGCGGCGGCGCCACCTCGATCGGCGACTACTTCACCAACATGCTCGACCCGTCCATGACCTGGACCGACGTCGCCGGCATGGTGAAGCAGTGGAATGCGAAGTTCGTGCTTAAGGGCGTCATGAGCGTCGAGGATGCCAAGCGCGCGGTCGATATCGGCTGCGCCGGCATCGTCGTCTCGAACCATGGCGGCCGCCAGCTCGACGGCTCGCGCAGCGGCTTCGACCAGTTGGCCGAGATCGTCGACGCGGTCGGCGACCGCATCGACGTCCTGATGGATGGCGGGGTGCAGCGCGGCTCGCACGTGCTCAAGGCGCTGTCGCTCGGCGCCAAGGCCGTGGGCATCGGCCGTTATTACCTGTTCGCGCTCGCCGCGGCGGGCGGGGCGGGCGT
>JBQCFB010000071.1:0-12336 GCA_051959715.1 Pseudolabrys sp. | reverse complement strand
CAGGCCGACCGCGAGGTCGAGCAGTTCGACGGCCGCATTCTCATCCTGCGCTGGCTCGATCCCGAAGTGCAGGGCCGCTACGGCACCATGGTCTACGTGCGCTGCCCGGCCGAAGGCGTGAAAAAGCCGCGCGGCAGGAAGCCGGCGGCGAAGCCGAAGCCCGCGGCCGCAAAGCTCAAGCCGGCGGCCAAGCCTGTGCAGTGATCTTTACCCTCCCCCCTGTGGGGAGGGCCGCTCATCGAGCGCAGCGAGATGAGCGGGGTGGGGGTATGTTAGTTCGCGACATGATCGACCCCCACCCCCAACCCCACCCAACAAGGGAGAGGGGAGATAGCCTCATGCGTGGCTGATGCAGTCCAGCCGCGACTTCCTCTACGGCCCCTGGCGCGCGGTGCCGGTGCTCGGCGTGACGCAGATCACGGCCTGGGGCGCGATCTTCTACACGCCGGTTCTGGTCGTGCCGCTGATCGTCGCCGACCGCGGGTGGTCGATGTCATTCGCCATGGGCGGCTTCTCGCTCGGCCTGTTCACCGCCGGGATTGCCGCGCGCTACGTCGGCTCGTCGATCGACAGGCTCGGCGGACAGGTCACCATGACCTGCGGCTCGCTCGGCGGCGCGCTGGGTCTCGTCCTGATCACGTATGCGGTGAACCCGATCGCCTATTACGCGGTCTGGATGCTGCTCGGCGTGTCGATGGCGGCGAGCCTCTACGACGCCGCCTTCGCCAGCCTCGGCCGCATCTTCGGCATGGGCGCGCGGCGGCCGATCACCGCGCTGACGCTTGCCGGCGGCTTCGCCTCGACGGTGAGCTGGCCGGTGACGCATGTCCTGATCGAGAGCATCGGCTGGCGCGGCTGCTATCTCGTCTATGCCGCCGTGCTCGTGCTCATCAACGCGCCGCTGCACGCGTTCCTGCTGCCGCGCGAGCGCGTCCATGCCGACGCGCCGGAGGCCGACACCACGAAGCGGCCGGCAAAGACGGTGCCGGCGAAAGGCGCGACCTTCGTGCTCGTCGCGGCCGCCTTCGCCACCTACGCCTTCGTGCCGTCCGGACTGTCGGCGCATCTGCTCGCAATCTTCCAGCGCAACGGCATCGACGCCACGACGGCGGTGTGGATCGGCGCGCTGTTCGGCCCGGCGCAGGTGCTGGCGCGGCTGATCGAGTTCTCCTTCGGCCGCGACGTGCATCCGCTCTGGGTCGCGCGCTTCGCCTATGGCGCGTTGCTCGTCGCCTTCGCGCTGATGGCGCTGCTTGGCATTTCGCCGGTCGTCGCCGCCGTGTTCGCGTTGATGTTCGGCGGCGCCAATGGGCTGACCACGATTGCGCGCGGGGCGGTCCCGCTGGCGCTGTTCGGCGCCTCCGGCTACGGGCGGCTGATGGGACGGCTCGCTGCGCCGTTCCTGATCGTGCAGTCGGCGGCGCCGCTGGTGATGGCCTTCGTGGTCGAGCGCTTCTCCGACGCGGCCGCGCTGGCGCTCGCCGCAGGCTTCGCCATGGTCGCGTTCATCTGCGCGATCCTGATTAGACGCCCGGCCTAGTCGAAGAGGAGATCGACGCTGCGCTGGTCGACATGGCCCGATGCGCCGTCGAGGCGCGGGCCGTTGATCAGGCCACCGTCGCGCCTTTCGATCGTTGCGGGCGCGTGCGCATCGCCGGCGGCGACATGCGCGAGTTGTTCCTCGAGATGGCCGAGCAGGTCGATCACCTTGCCGATGCGCTGACCGGCGAGATCCTGGAAATTGCAGGCTTCGTAGATCTGTGCGATGCGCGCCTGCATCTCCGGCGCGATCTCGCATCCCGCGTCCGGACCTTGCGCGCACGACATCCCGCGCATGCCGTCGTCGATCGATTCCGCGGCGGCGAGCACGGCCTGCGCGGCCTTCTCCATCGACTCGACCGCGGCGCCGAGCTCGGCGGCGGCGCGCGAGAGGCAGCGGCCGTCCTCGTCGCTCATCAAAGAGCCGATGTTGCGCTTGAGCGAAGCAACCGTGTCGGTCTCGGGCGCGACGCCGCGCCGGGCCGACAGCAGCTTCTCGATGCGAAATTCCTTCTGCCGCACGCGCAGGCTCCGGTTCCTCGCAGAAGTGGTAGCCCGGCGGCTGTTAATTCCCGGTATGCAATCGCGGTAAGCAGGTCTTAACCACGTCGCTTCCGGCTTTACGCATTGGCAACCGTGTTTGCGCGCAAAGCGCCGCAAATGCCGTGCGGGATACCGGGATGGCGCGCCGATTTACGTTTCGGTTTCTCTTTCGGCTTGTATTTGTATGTATGCGAAGAGGTTTCGTTCACCACGCCACGCTGGCCGTATCGGCGCTGATCGCAAGCGCTGCCTCGGCGCAGCAAATGCCCGCGACGCCGCCCATGGTGGTCGTCGCGCAGCCGCAGCGCATGCAGAGCAATCTCGGCGGCGGCTTCATCGAATTCCTGTTCGGCGACGAACGGCCGGCCTATGCCCCGCCGCCGCAATATGCGGGCGCGCCGCAATACGTCGCGCCGCCGCCGGCCTATCCCGAGAGCCAGCCGCAGCCGCTTTACGTCAATGCCGGACCGCAGGTCGATCCGATGCTGGAGCAGCAGCGGCCCGACCTGAAGATGGATCCGCAATTCGAGCCGCGCGAGGTCGAGTACCGCACGACCGAGCCGGCCGGGACGATCGTCGTCGATACGCCGAACCACTTCCTCTACCTCGTGGAGGAGAGCGGGCGCGCCATGCGCTACGGCATCGGCGTCGGACGGCCGGGCTTCACCTGGTCGGGCGAGCACAAGGTCTCGGCCAAGAAGGAATGGCCGGACTGGGTGCCGCCGGAGGAGATGCTCCAGCGCCAGCCCTACCTGCCGCGCCACATGGATGGCGGGCCGAACAATCCGCTCGGCGCGCGCGCACTCTATCTCGGCTCGACGCTCTACCGCATTCACGGCTCCAACGAGCCTTGGACGATTGGGCACAACGTGTCGTCGGGCTGCATCCGCATGCGAAATGCCGACATCATCGACCTGTACGGCCGCGTGAAGGTCGGCACCAAGGTCGTGGTGATGTGATCGCGCTCGCGCGCATCCCTCGCTCTGTCGGTCGCGTCATCGCCGCGCTGTCGATTGCGATGACGGTTGCGGCGCTGATGCCCGCAGCCGCGATGGCGGCGAGCCGCTACGTCGTCGAATTCCGTGCCCGCGATGGCGGCGTCTTCGGCCACACCTACGTCGCCTATGGCCTGACCGACCGCAGCGGCCGCCTGCGCTATCCGCACTATGCCGGCTTTTACCCGAGCGGCGCGCTGTCGCGGACGGCGCTGCTGGCGGTGCTGGTGACGCCGGCGAAGGTTGGCTCCGAGCCGTGGGACCGCACCAAGCGCACCGAGATCGTGTACCGGCGCGAGCTCAGCCCGCGCGCCTATGCGCGGCTCGTCCGCGACGTCGACGACCTCAGCCGCATCCGGCCGTTCTGGCACCTGATCTTGTACAATTGCAACAGCTTCGCCGCCGACGTGGCGCGCTGGATGGGATTGCAGGTGCCTTCGACGCTGCAAGTGCCGAAGGACTTCGTGCAGCAGCTCTATCTGCTCAACCGGCGCGACGGCATGGGGGTAGCCTATGCGGCCGCAGGCGCGGGCGGCCGGGTCGTGCCGGCGCCCGACATGTTTTTCATGCGTGTGATGGGCGGCGAGCCGGTCGACCGCTAGCGTCGCGCCTCAGGCGCTGTCACCGCCGCCGTCGAAATCCTCGCCCGAATCGTCGCCAACGTCGCTGCTGAAATCGTCGTCATTGGTGTCGGACGTATCGAACAGGCCGGCCGACTGCGCGCCGCCGCCCTGCGGGCTGGAGCCGATGTCGTTGAGACCCGCATCACGCGCGAGGTCGCTGCCGGCGGCGCTGTTGTCCCAGGGCGAGGCGGCGGCCGGTGCGTCGTAGTTTGACGCGAAGGCGCTGCCGTGATGGCCGAACATGCCGGAGATCGAATTCAGGAGCAGCGCACCGCCAATATAGCCGGCGGCCGAGGCTGCCGCGGTGCCGAGGAACGAGCCGCCAATGCCCGGCGTGGTGGCGCCATAACCGGGATTGCCGTAGCCGCCTCCCGGCGCATAGCCGGGGCCGGCCTGCGCGCCGCCGGCCTGATAGGTGCCACCCTGGTTCCAGCGCGGATCGGGCCCGCCGCCGGGGCTCCCGGCGCCGACGCTCGGCACCGAGGTGCGGCCGCCGCCGCCGCTCTCGCCCCCGCCCATGAGCGCGTTGCGCATCGTGTCGAGGAAGCCGTGGCTTTCCTGGCGCGGCTCGCCTTCGCCGGACAGCTCGCGAATGCGGGCATCGGCGCGCTTGAGCGCCTCGTCCTGCACCAAAGCGGTCTGCACCAGCGCATAGGCGGCATTGGGCGCGCGCCTCAGGCCCTCGATGACGGCGCGCTCGGCGTCCGGATCGCGCGGGCTCGTCTCCAGCTTGGCGAGGCGGTCGAACAGGTCGTCGACCAGCTCGCGTTCATGCGGGGTCATGTCGTCCTCCCGAGACGTTTGTCCGGGATATCTAGGCGGCCGGACCGGATTCGCCAGCGGGGGCGATGAGCGCGACCTGATGTCGCGCGAGGTCGCGCGGGAACGCCTCGGAGTCGAAATAGGCGAGCTCGCGCTCGCGCAAGTCTGTCAGGGAATCGACGCTTTGCAGCTGCGCATCGACGAAGCCGGGATGGCACATGATCAGGCCGCCGTCCGGCATGCCGTTGAGGAAGCGCGGGAACAGGGCGGCGAAATCGGCCTTCGGGGTGAACGCATAGGCGCCGGAGAAGGCCGGGTTGGTGGCGATGCCGAGGCGCGCGGCGCGCGTGCGGAACCGCACGCTCAGGAGATCGAGCACCAGGCTCTTCGGGTCGTGCAGCGGACGCGCCTTCGCCGGGCGCATGCACTGGCGCACCCAGGCGTTCGGCGCGCCTTCGCCCGCCACCTTCAGGAACGCGTCGCGCACGACCGGCAGGAGATGCACGTGCTGATGGCCGTCGAGGAAGTCGGGCGGCCGGCCGAACGCCTCGACGAAGGCCCGCAACTGCGTCGCGATCTCGGTGACCAGCGGCTCGCGCGCAAGACGCCGCAGCACGCCGAGCCGCATCATCTCCATGTGCGGCAGGAAGGCGCCGTCGCGCGTCGGCGAGAACCCGGCGCTCAAGGGTCGGAACGGCCCGGTCAGCGTCACGTGCAGGCCGAGCGCGGCGCGCGGGCGCTGCGTATTCAGCGCGGCGAGCGCGTCGGCCTCGCCATGGCCGAGCCAATGCGCGGCGGTCATCACCGAGGTGGCGTTGAGCCTGCCGTTCGCGATGAGCTGGCGGATGCCGCGATTGACGCCGGGCGCCATGCCGTAATCGTCGGCGCAGAGCCAGATGCGGCGCGGCACGACTTTCATTCCGCGGCGTGTGCCTCTTCGGACTTGGTCTCGGCCGCGTCGGCGTTCTTCACGCTGTGCTCGGCAACGAAATAGACCGGCCGGCCTTTGATCTCGTTGAGCATCTTGCCGATGTACTCGCCGAGAATGCCGATCATCAGCAGCTGCACGCCGCCGATCACCATGATGCCGACGAACAGCGACGGATAGCCTGGCACGTCCTGGCCGAACAGCAGCGTCTTGATGGCGATGGCGACGCCGTAGACGATCGCGCTCGCCGCGATCAGCGCGCCGAGCAGGCTGGCGAGCCGCAGCGGCGCGACGGTGAACGAGGTCAATCCCTCGATCGACAGGCCGATCAGCGTCCACACGTTCCAGGTCGTCGTGCCGTGCGCGCGCGCCGCCGGCTCGTAATCGACGCGCGCCTGGCGGAAGCCGATCCAGCTCGACATGCCCTTGAAGAAGCGGTTGCGCTCCGGCATGCGGCGCAGCGCCTCCGTCGCGCGCGGCGATAGCAGGCGGAAGTCGCCGGCGTCCTCGGGAATGCGCTGGCGCTGGCCCCAGTTGATCATCGAATAGAACCAGTGAACACCGAGCGAGCGCAGCCTGGGTTCGTTCTCGCGGTGCGCCTTGGCGGTGTAGACGACGTCGTAGCCGTCATCGAGCCAGCGCGACACGAGAGTCTCGATCATGGTCGGTGGATGCTGGCCGTCGCCGTCCATGAACATGACGGCGCCGAGGCGGGCATGGTCGAGGCCGGCGAGGAGGGCGGCCTCCTTGCCGAAATTGCGCGACAGCGACACGACCTGCACGTCGTACGGCGTCGCCGGCAGCGTGCGGGCGATCTCCGCGGTGTTGTCGCGGCTGCCGTCGTCGACATAGACGATCTCGGTCTTCAGCGCGTATTTCGTGTCGAGGTAGCGCGCCACCTCGGCGATGCGCTCGTGCAGGGCCGGCAGGCCCCTCGATTCGTTGAACACGGGAACCACGATCGACAGACCGGGCGCGGCCTTTCCGCGCGTCGGCTTGCCCCCCGATCTTGCTGTTTTTGCCGGCATTTCCCGTGCTTCTCTCTGATATCCCCGATCTATAGCGCAGGCCGGGGGCGGTTGTCGCCTCCGGCCTACCGGTAGCCCTTCGAGCATGCTAATCGGGGCCGACAATGACCCCGCCGCCCAGCACCAGCATTCGCGAGCGCCTGTCCGTCGCCTGGCACGAGCGTGCCGTCCTGCTCAAGGCGATCAGCTTTGGTCTGGTCGGGCTGGTGAATTCCGCCATCGACTTCGCGGTCTTCTCGTTCGCCTATTACTATCTGGGGCTGCCGATCATCGTCGCCAATGCGATGGCCTGGATCGTCGCGGTCACCGCGTCCTACGTGATGAACACGACCATCACCTTCGCCGCGGAGTCGGGCCGCAGCCTCGGCCTCGGCCGCTATCTCGCCTTTGCGGCGTCGCAGTTTGCCGGCTTCCTCGCCAACACCGCGACGGTCTGGTGCCTGGTCGAGCTCGCGCACATCCCCGCCTGGGCCGGCAAGGTCGTGGCGATCGGCGTGTCGTTCGTCGTCAATTTCTCGCTCTCGCATTTCGTGGTGTTCCGCGCGCGCCGGCCGCGCGAGACCGCCGAATAACAAGAACGCCGCGCGAAGGTACCGAGGACATGCGCCACGACGACAACCTGACGGCCGATCTGCCGAGCTTCGTCACGCATCTGGAATGCTCGATGACCGGCGAGCGCCACGAGGCCGACCAGGTGCATAACCTGTCGCGCGCCGGCAAGCCGCTGCTCGTGCGTTACGACCTCGCCGGCGTCAAAAAGGCGCTGACCAAAGAGACGCTGGCGAACCGACCGGCAGATCTGTGGCGCTATCGCGAATTGCTGCCCGTGCGGCGCAAGCAGGACATCGTCAGCCTTGGCGAGATCATGACGCCGATGGTGGCGATGCCGAAATTGCAGAAGAAGCTTGGCGGCGGCGAGATTTTGGTGAAGGACGAGGGCCGGCTTCCGACCGGCTCGTTCAAGGCGCGCGGCCTCGTCATGGCTGTGTCGATGGCGAAAGCGCTCGGCATCAAGCACATGGCGATGCCGACCAACGGCAATGCCGGCGCGGCGCTCGCGGCCTACGCCTCGCACTGCGGCATCAAGACGACGATCTTCTGCCCCGAAGACACACCGGAAGTGAACGTCAGCGAGATCGCGCTCCAGGGCGCCAACGTCTACCGCGTCAACGGTTTGATCGACGACTGCGGCAAGATCGTCGGCGAGGGCAAGGCGAAGGTCGGCTGGTTCGACACCTCGACCCTGAAGGAGCCGTACCGGATCGAAGGCAAGAAGACGATGGGCCTCGAGCTCGCCGAGCAGCTCGGCTGGGACGTGCCGGACGCGATCTTCTATCCGACCGGCGGCGGCACCGGCCTGATCGGCATGTGGAAGGCGTTCGACGAACTGGAGAAGATCGGCTTCATCGGCTCGAAGCGGCCGCGCATGATCGCGGTGCAGGCGGCCGGCTGCGCGCCGATGGTGAAGGCCTATGACGAAGGCAAGGAGCACGCGCCGCGCTGGGAGAACGCGCACACGATCGCGTCCGGCATCCGCGTGCCGCAGGCGGTCGGCGACTTCCTGATCCTGCGCGCGGTGCGCGAGAGCGGCGGCTTCGCCATCGCGGTCGAGGACCCCGCGATAGAAGCTGCGCTGCACGAGATGGCGCGGGAGGAAGGCTTCCTGTTGTGCCCCGAGGGCGCGGCGACCTACGCCGCCTACAAGCAGTCGCTCGCCGACGGCCGCGTCAAGAAGACCGACCGCGTCATCCTGTTCAACTGCGCCAGCGGCCTAAAATATCCGCTGCCGAAGATCGAGAAGAAGCTCGATCGGAACAAGCCGATCGATTACGCGTCGCTGTAAGCTCTTTCACCCTCCCTCCCGGGAGGGTGAAAGCACCGCTCACAAGTACCCCGTGCCCATTTCCTTGGCGAAGCGGACCGGATCGCCCTCCCAGACGATGCGGGCGTGCTCGAGCACGTAGACACGGTCGGCATTTGGCAGCGCGAAGGTGACGTTCTGCTCGCCGAGCACGACGGTGACCGGCGATTTCTCGCGCAACCTTTCTAATGCGCGGCTGAGCTGCTCGAGGATCACCGGCGCGAGGCCGAGCGTCGGCTCGTCGAGGATCAACAGCTTCGGGTCCATCATCAGCGCCCGCGCGATCGCCAGCATCTGCTGCTCGCCACCCGAGAGCGTGCGAGCCGCCTGCGTGCGCCGCTCGCGCAGGATCGGGAACAGTTCGAGCAGCCAGTCGTGCTGCTCGCGCCGCCTTGCGACGGTGAGATGCTGGCCGCCGAGATCGAGGTTCTCCTCGACGCTCATGTCGCCGAACAGTTCGCGACTCTCGGGGCATTGCACCAGGCCGAAGCGCGCGATGCCGCCGGCGGTCAGCGTCTTGAGGTCCTTGCCGTCGAACGCGATCTTGCCCGAGTGCGGCACGAGGCCGGACATTGCGTTGAACAGGGTCGTCTTGCCCGCGCCGTTGAGACCGACGATGGAGACGAATTCGCCCTGGCCGACCTTGATCGACACGTTGTCGAGCGCCTGCGCCTTGCCGTAGAGCACGCTGACATTGTCGACCGTCAGCAGCGGCGGCTTCGCGGCGGCGGTTTCGCTGCGCCGGTTGGCGGCGGTGATCTCGCCGCCGAGATAGACGCGCCGCACAGTCGGATCGCGCATGACCTCGTCGGCCGTGCCCTCGGCGATGCGTTCGCCGAGATACATGGCGAAGACGCGGTCGACGAGCGCGGCGACGCTCTTGACGTTGTGGTCGACGAGCAGCACGGCGCGGCCCTCGTCGCGGAAGCCACGGATGAGGTCGGAGAAGGCCTTCACCTCCGACAGCGTGAGTCCTGCGAAGGGCTCGTCGACCAGCACCACCTTGGGGTCGCGGGCGATCGCCTTGGCCATTTCCATGCGCCGCAGGTCGGCGAACGGAAGCGTCGAGGGATGCCGGTTGATCACGTGGCGCAAGCCGACGCGCTCGGCGATGGCGCGGGCGCGCGTGTCGACGTCGCGGTCGGCGAAGAGCTTGAGCAGCGAGTCGGGCAGGAGCGCGAGCTTGATGTTCTCCAGCACGGTCTGCCGATGCAGCGGCCGCGAATGCTGGAAGACGATGCCGACGCCGGCACGGGCCACGCGGTGCGAGGGCCACTGCGTGATGTCGGCGCCCTCGAGCGATATGGCGCCGCCGCTCACCGGTTCGATGCCCATGACGAGCTTCATCACCGTCGACTTGCCGGAGCCGTTCGGGCCGATCAGGCCGAGGATCTCGCCGGCGCGCAGTTCGAGCGACACGTTCTTGACGGCGACGAGGCCGCCATAGCGTTTGGTCAGCTTGTCGACCTTGAGACGGACCGGCGCGTTCATTCGCGTTCTCCCGCGCGCAGCACGTAGCCGAGCATCCCGTCGGGGAAGAACAGGATCACCGCCAGCGCGAATGCGGAGACCACGAACGTGTTGAGCTGCCCGAGCGGGCGCAGGAACTCCGTCGCCACGATCAGGAAGATCGAGCCGAGCACGGCGCCGAGGATGGTGCGGCGGCCGCCGAGCACGGCGGAGATGATCACCTGCACGCCGATCGAGATGTCGATCACCGTGTCGACCGAGGCCGTGCCCATGTAGAAGATCAGCATGGCGCCGGCGACGCCGGAGAACAGCGCGCTGATGCAGAAGGCCGCGATCTTGTGCTTCGTCACGTTGAAGCCGAGCGCCTGCGCCTCGATCCGGTCCTGGCCGCTCGCCTGAAGGATGAGGCCGACCGCCGACCGCGACAGGCCGAACAGCAGGATCGCGCAGATCACCAGGAAGCCGAGCGCGTACCAGTAGTTCTCGTTGGCGTCGATCGAGAGCACGTCCGGCACGGTCATGCCGATTTCGCCGCCGGTCCAGTGCGCGAAGATGACGATCGCGTTCTGCAACAGAAGCACCGCGACCAGCGTGACGAGGCCGAAATAGGGGCCGGTCAGCCTGAGCGCTGGCACCGCGAGCGCCAGCCCGCCGAGGACTGCAACCACGGCACCGGCGAGGATGCAGACAAAGATCGGCGGCCCGAACTGGTTGTCGAGGATGGCGGCGGTGTAGGCGCCGAGACCGATCAGGAAGGTCGGGCCGAAATTGACCTCGCCGGCGAAGCCGAACAGCAGGTCCCAGGCCATGGCGAAGACGCCGAAGTAATAGGCGACGGTGAGGACGCCGAGCAGATAGGCGTCGAGCCACAGCGGCAACAGCGCCGCGATGACGGCGAGCGCAAGCGCGACGTAGACGGTGCGGGAGCGGAGAAGGTTTTTCATGGGCCGTTCCTCACCGCCGTCCCAGGATGCCCTGCGGCCGCACATAGACGACCAGCACGAGCAAGAGGAGGGCAGGGATGGGCCGCAGCGTCGGCGCGATCAGGTAGGCGGTGACTGTCTCGAGATAACCGACGACATAAGCCGCGATCAGTGAACCGGAAACGCTGCCCATGCCGCCGAGCACGACGATCGAGAAGGCGCTGGCGGTGAGCTGACCGGCGCTCGCGGAAGAGACGCCGAGGAACGAGGCGAGCAGCACGCCGGCGACGCCTGCGAGGACGCCGTAAATACTCCAGACGAACAGGTAGACATGCGACAGGTCGAAGCCCAGCAACGTCAGGCCGCGCGGATTGATCGAGGCGGCGAGCAGCCGTTTGCCGGCCGGCGTTTTGTTGACCAGCAGCCAGAGCAGGCCGATCACGACCCAGCAGATGATCGCGATCATGATCTCGTTCTTCGGCACGCGGACACCGGCGATGAAGGTGACGCCGTCGATCAGCGGCCGCATCGTCACCGGGTTGTCGGTGAACAGCCAGGCGAGGCCGACCTGGATCATGATGCCCCACAGCAGCGTGCCGGTGAGGATGAAGATCTCGGTCTCGTCGCGCGGGATCGCCTTCGAGCGCTGGATCGGCAGGATGACGATGAAATAGGTGACGTAGGAGGCGACGAGCCCGGCGATGACGCCGACTAGGGTGCCGAGATAGGTGCCGAGGCCGAGGTCGCCTGCGGCGAGCCAGCCGATCACGGCGGCGATCGCCATGATGCCGCCGTGCGACAGATTGAGCACGCCTGAGACGCCGAAGATCAGCGTGAAGCCCATGGCGCCGAGGGCGTAGAGAGAACTGATGGCGAAGCCATCGATCAGGATCTGCAAGCCAACCATTGCGGTCCTCGTCGGTCCGGCGAAAAGCCGGTCTCGAGCCAGCGGAAATCGGGCCGTCGCGGACCGGGGCCGGGAATGTCAATTCCCGGTCACGGCCCGCGGCGGATTCAGGACGATGACGCTATTTGGCGGCGTGCTGTTCCGGCAGCTTCACGAAGTCCGGAAATTTGATCTTCGCGTTGGCCTTGTCGGTCGGCCAGACGGTGACCTGCTTTCCGCTCTGCCACTGGATGAAGGTGCCGGAGACGAAGTCCTTCCCGTACTTCATCGCGTGCGTGTACTGGCTGTCCTTGCCGTAGAACTGCACGCGGCCGATGGTGCCGACATAGTCGGTCTTCTCCATGGCATCGACCATCTTGTCCGGGTCGTTCGAGTTCGCCGCCACCGCCGCATTGGCGATGATGTAGACGTCGTCATAGGCGGCGAAGCCGCTATAGGCCGGTGTCGCACCGTACTTCTTCTGATAGGCCTCGATGAACGGGACCGTCTTCGGCGTGATCGCCACGCCGGGTCCCGCGGCCGTCGCGGTGATCACGCCTTCGGCCGCGCCGTTGGTGTCCTTCCAGAAGGTCGAGGTGGTCGCCTGCGAGCTCTGTCCGGCCATCGCGATCGGCACGCGCTGGTCGTGCCACTGCACCGTCGGCTGCACGCCGACATGGCTGATGCCGGTGATGATCACGTCCGGATGCTCACCCTCGATCTTGTTGTAGATCGGCGTGAAGTCGGTCGTGTCCGGATTGAAGCGGATGTGGTCGAG
>JBQCFB010000070.1:0-3337 GCA_051959715.1 Pseudolabrys sp. | reverse complement strand
TCCGGGCACGCAGGTGACGACGCGCGAGCTCGGCATCCTCGCGCGCCACATCATTCTGACCTATCCGGACTTCTACAAGCTGTTTGGCCAGACCGACTTCACCTGGAACAAGATCCGGCAGCCGAACCGCAATCCGCTGCTGGCGATGAGCATCGGCGCCGACGGCCTCAAGACCGGCTTCACCAAGGAGGCGGGCTACGGCCTCGTGGGCTCCGCGGTCCAGAACGGCCTGCGTCTCGTCGTCGTCGTCAACGGCGAGAAGTCGGCCAAGGAACGCGCGGACGACGCCAAGAAGCTGCTCGAATGGGGCTTCCGCAGCTTCGAGCAGCGCATCCTGTTCGCCGAAGGCCAGCAGCTCGGCACGGCCAAGGTCTATGGCGGCGCCGAAGGCAAGGTGCCTCTGATCGCCGACGGTCTCGTCAAGGTGATGATGCCGAAGGCCGGCGGCGAGCGGCTCATCGCCCGCATCGTCTATACCGGGCCGGTCCCGGCGCCGGTCAAGAAAGGCCAGGTGATCGGCGCGGTGAAGGTATGGCGCGGCGACAACCTCATCCTCACTCAACCTCTGCACGCGGCCGAGGACGTCCGCGCCGGCTCGATGCCGCAGCGCGCCTTCGATGCTGTGACCGAGATGGTGATCGCCCTGTTCCGCGCGGGCGCCGAGCGGCTATAAGGGCGTGACCGGCGCCAGGCCGGCGGCCTTGCGGGACGCTTGGATGCGCGGACGTTTCATCACTTTCGAGGGCGGGGAGGGCAGCGGCAAGTCCACCCACGTCAAGGCGCTGGCCGAACGCCTGAAGGAGATCGGCATCGACGTCGTGATCACGCGCGAGCCCGGCGGCTCGCCCGGCGCCGAGGTCATCCGCCACATCCTGCTGTCCGGCATTGCCAAGAAGCTCGGCACCGAGACCGAGGCCTTCCTGTTCGCGGCGGCGCGCGACGACCACGTGCGCAACACGATCCTGCCGGCGCTCGAAGCGGGCCGTTGGGTCATCTGCGACCGCTTCATCGATTCAACCCGCGTCTATCAGGGCGCGCTCGGCCAGGTCGACGCCAAGCTGATCCGCGGCCTCGAGCGCATCACCGTCGGCAATGACGCCCGGCCGGACATGACCTTCCTGCTCGACGTGCCGGCGACCGTTGGCCTTGCGCGCGCGCAGAGCCGCCGCGGCGCCGGCGCGCCAGACCGGTTCGAGGCGGAATCGGTCGAGTTCCACGAGAAGCTGCGCGCCGCCTATCGCGCGCTCGCAGCGGCCGAGCCGAAACGCATCGTCGTCATCGACGGCCGCGCGCCGCGCGAGGTCGTCGCCGAGCGCATCTGGACAATCGTCGAGGAGCGGCTGCGGCCGACGCCGGCGGCGCTGACGCAGGCGGCCGCGCCGTGAGCGAGGACGACAGCGACATCAAGGCGCCGCGCGAGACCGCGTCGCTTTTCGGCCACGAGCAAGCCGAGCAGGCGCTGCTGGACGCCTACAAGGGCGGCCGCATCGCCCACGCCTGGCTGATCGGCGGGCCACCCGGGATCGGCAAGGCGACGCTGGCGTTCCGTTTCGCGCGCTTCGTGCTCGCCCATCCCGATCCCCTGGCGGCCGAAGTCCAGAACGCGAGCTCGCTTGCCGTCGATCCCGATGATGTCGTCGCGCGCCGCATCGCGGCGCAGGCGCAAGGCGACCTCCGCGTGCTCGAGCGCGTCATCAACGAGCAGACCGGCAAGCTCTACACCAATATCCGCGTCGAGGACGTACGCCGCGTCGTCACGTTCTTTTCAGGCACGGCGGGTGAGGGCGGCTGGCGCGTCGTCATCGTCGACGCGGTCGACGATCTCGCGCGCGAGGGCGCCAACGCGCTTCTCAAGATGCTGGAGGAGCCGCCGGAGCGCACGCTGCTGCTGCTCGTCAGCCATTCGCCCGGCCGCGAATTGCCGACCATCCGCTCGCGCTGCCGGCGCCTGCTGCTGCGGCCTCTGGAGCAGGATCAGGTGGTGAGTGCGCTGGCCGAGGCGACGGGGCGCGATGCCGCAGACGATGAACTCGCGCAGGCGGCCTCCGCTTCCGACGGCAGCGTATCGCGCGCGCTTGCGCTGCTCGACGGGCCGGCCTTGGCGTTGCGCCAGAAGGTGACGGACGCCATCTCGCAATTGCCGAACCCGGACCCTCGCGCGTTGCATGCGCTCGCCGATGCGCTCGGCGGCGCCGATCCGGCGACGCTTGCCGCCTTCATGGATCTGGTGAATGGATGGCTGTCGCAGCGTCTCGGCCGCGGCGAAGGCGACCAGCGTGCGCTCGTGCGCGTCGCCGAGACCTGGGACAAGGTCAATCGGCACGCGCGCGAGGTCGACGCCTATAACCTCGAGCGCAAGCCGTTCGTGTTCTCGGTCTTCGCCGAGCTCGCGACCGTCGGCCGGCCCTGACCAAAGAGGCGGCGCTTACTGCGCCGCCTGTCCGGTGGTCGAGCCGGGGTTCTTCTTCAGATAATCGAGCGCGGCCTGGAGCTGCGCATCCTTGTCGGTTGCGATCAGCTCGTTCTTGATCGGTGACGAGAAGTTGTTGTCGCGCCCTTCCGTGGGGAAGTTCGCTGCGTCGTCACCATTCGGCTGCGGATTGGCCTTCGACTTGTCGTCCGGCTTGGCCGCCGGCTTGCCGTTGAGCGAGCCCGGATTGGCGAAGGCGCCCTGCAACTGGCTCTCGCGCAACACGAGGCCTCCCTCGACCTGCTGGTCCTTCGGCACCTCAACCACGACGTTGGGTGCGATACCCTGGCCCTGGATCGAGCGGCCGCTCGGCGTGTAGTACAGCGCCGTCGTCAGCCGCAGCGCACCGTGCCCGTTGAGCGGGATGACGGTCTGCACCGAGCCCTTGCCGAAGCTCTGCGTGCCCATGATCGTGCCGCGCTTGCGGTCCTGCAGCGCGCCGGCGACGATCTCGGACGCCGAAGCCGAAGCGCCGTTGATCAGCACGACGACCGGGACGTGGGGCAGCAGCTCGGAGCCATTCGACTTGTAGACGTGGTCGTCGTCCGGATTGCGACCGTGGATGCTGACGACCGTGCCGCCGCCGAGGAAGTCGCCGCCGATCGCGACCGCGGCCGTGAGCAGGCCGCCCGGATCGTTGCGCAAGTCGAGCACGAAGCCCTTCAGACCACCGTTGGCCTGGCCCTTGAGGCCCTCGACGGCCTTCTTGAAGTCGGCCGCCGTGTCCTCGCCGAATTCGGTGATGCGCGCATAGCCGACATTGTCGGCGAGCATCTTCGACTTCACCGACGCGACTTGGATGATGCTGCGCGTGATGGTGACGTCGAACGGGTTCTTGTTGCCGCGCAGGACGGAGATGGTGACCTT
>JBQCFB010000069.1:0-12641 GCA_051959715.1 Pseudolabrys sp. | reverse complement strand
GCTCATGCTCCAGTCCGGCGTCTCTCTCGGCTTCGGCAAGCTGGTGATGGTCTCCTGCGCGCTCGCGGTCGCCGGCTTCGTCGGCACAATGATCTTCGACGGCAGCATCACCAACGCGCTGCTGGCGATCCCGCTCGCCGGCATCGCCCTGCCCCTGTTCGGGCTGAAGTTCCTGAGGGCGCGCCGGCAGAAGAAGTTCGGCTCCCAGTTCGCCGACGCCATCGACATCATCGTGCGTTCGCTGCGCGCCGGGCATCCGGTGCCGGTCGCGATCAACATGGTGGCGCGCGAAATGGCCGATCCCGTCGGCAGCGAATTCGGCATCGTCGTCGACGAGATCACCTACGGCGCAGATCTCGAGACGGCGATGCGCAGCCTCAGCTACCGCGTCGGCACCGACGACCTGCCGCTGTTCGTCACCGCGGTCGCTATCCAGGGCTCGACCGGCGGCAATCTCGGCGAGATCCTCCAGAACCTCTCGAAGGTCATCCGCGAGCGCTTCAAGATGCGCCGCAAGATCAAATCGCTCGCCTCCGAAGGGCGCGCCTCGGCATTGATCCTGTCGTCGCTGCCGATCGGCATGTTCCTCATCGTGTTCTTCCTGGTGCCGGACTTCTACGGAAGCGTCTGGAAGGAGAGCATGACGAAGATCGGTCTCGCGCTCGCCGGCTGCTGGATGGCCGTCGGCAACATGATCATGTACCGCATGGTCAACTTCAAGATCTGACGCATGAGCCAGACCTTCGCCAACTTCGCCGGAGCCTTCGCCGACTCGAGCAGCATGCTGATCATGCTGCTCGTGTTCCTGGCCACGGGCACCCTCGCCTTCGCGCTGATGGCGTTCGTTCGCGTGCGCGGCTCGGTCAAGCGGCGGACGTCGCGCATCCTGGAGGACGAGGACGGCCGCAATCCGAAGCGGTCGCTGCGCTATTCGAGCCTGAAGGCGGTGACGCAGCTCATCGAATACACGACCAAGCACTATTCCGGCGGCAACGAGAAGGACATGCGGCTGCTGCGCAAGCGGCTGATCCAGGCCGGCATCTACGATCCGCGCGGCGTTGCCTTCTTCTTCATCGCGCGCACCGCGCTCGCCGTGCTGCTCGCCATTGCGGCGTTCATCGTCCTGCCCATGCTCAGGCCGATGTCCGGATCGGTGCATTGGCTGATGGCGATCGTCGGCGGCATCGCCGGCTATATCGGCCCGAGCATGTATCTCGACCAGCGCATCAAGAAGCGCACGATCGAGCACCGTTCCGGCTTCCCCGACTTCATGGACCTGCTCGTCGTCTGCGCCGACTCCGGCCTGTCGATGGAGGCGGCGCTGGAGCGCGTCGGCCGCGAGCTCGGCGAGAGCTATCCTTCCCTCACCGCCAACATCCACGTCACCAATCTCGAGATCCGCGCCGGACGCAATCTCAAGGAAGCGCTCGACCGCTTCGGCGACCGCCTGGCGCTTGAGGAAGCGCGCGCCTTCGCCACCCTGATCAACCAGTCGATCGATCTCGGCTCCTCGATCACGGACGCGCTTCGCGTCTATTCCGACGACATGCGCCACAAGCGCCTGTCCCGCGCCGAGGAGAAGGCCTACGCCCTGCCGGCGAAGCTGTCGGTGCCGATGATGATCTGCATCTTCCCGGTGCTGTTCGTGGTGATCCTGCTGCCGGTGTTCGTGCGGCTGCACACGGGCGGATATTTCTAGGCGCCCAGAACGCGCCGGAAGGCCGCCGGTTCCACAGCCTCTTATCCAAAGAGTGAGCGAATTCTTAAAGGTCTTCCCCTACCTTCCCCGAATACCCCTCGGGGCCATTTGAAGGCATCGTGATGCGTAGCGGGCTGTCTCGACTTGTGTGCGTGCTGGCCTGCGGCCTCTGGCTTGGCGGATGCCAGACCGATTCCAGCTTTTCCGACCTCCTGTCGGCGAAGACGTCGACGTCCGCTCCCGCCGAATCCTCCGGCCTCGAAGCCAATGCGATGGCGGCCGAGGAGCCGATCGCTGCCGACCCGATCGCAAAGACCACCGCCGAACAGGGCGGCCTGCTCGGCGAGAAGGCCTATGACGATCTGTCGATCGGCAAGCGCTATTTCCGCGTCGGCAATTACGGCATGGCCGAGCGCTACTTCCGCAAGGCGGCCGAGACGCATCCGCGCGACGCCGAAACCTGGCTCGGCCTCGCTGCGTCCTACGACCGGCTGCGCCGCGTCGATCTCGCCGACCGCGCCTATGGCGAGGCGATCAAGCTCGCCGGGCCGACGGTCGAGATCCTGAACAACCAGGGCTATTCCTACATGCTGCGCGGCGACTATGCCCGCGCCCGCGCCAAGCTCGACCAGGCGCGTCGGCTCGATCCCGGCAACCGGTTCGTGCAGAACAACCTGGCGCTCCTCGCCGCCAGCGCGCACACGGCCAAGGCGATCAACTAACCGGCCCGGCCCGAGCAGGGCCGGTTGTGCCGGACGCCCGATCAGCGAATAATTCCGACAGCACGGGGTTTGACTGAGCGCAGGCCGCATGGCCGCGCCGTTCACGCCGCGCGCCATGCCGACTTCCCGACAAACGGGAAGCGCAATCACGCAGAGGGGAAACGATGGCGGACAAGGTCTCTGGAATGTCGCGGCGCGCGCTGCTCAAGGCGGGCGCGGCGATCAGCATGTTTCCGGCCCCGGCGGTATGGGCGCAATCGCCCGAGCCGCTGCGCGTCGGTTTTCTGACCGTCCTCACCGGCCCGCTCGCCGCCGGCGGCAAGCAGCAGGAGGAAGGCGCCGCGCTGTTCCTGAAGGAGCGCAACGGCATGAGCGCCGGGCGCAAGGTCGAACTGATCACGCAGGACACGGCCGGCCAGCCGGCGCTCGCCAAGACCAAGCTCCAGGAGCTGGTCGAGCGCTCCAAGGTGCAGGTCACCATCGGCCCGCTCGCCACCAACGAAGCGCTGGCGATGGACGGCTACGTGCGCGAGTCCAAGGTGCCGCTGATCACGACCACGTCGGCGGCGACCGTCGACCTGAAGGCGCGCCAGCCGCACCCGTACGTGCTGCACGCCTTCGGCACCGCGCCGCAGGTCACCTACCCGCTTGGCGATTACGCCGCCAAGGAACTCAAATTCAAGAAGATCTGCATCGTCGCCGAGGATTTCACCTACGGACACGAAGGCGCCGGCGGCTTCCAGCTCGCCTTCGAGGCGGCCGGTGGCAAGATCGTGCAGAAGCTGTGGCCGCCGCTCAACGCGCCGGAATACGGCGTCTATCTCGCGCAGATCAAATCGGACGTGGATGCGATCTACACCGGCTTTGCCGGCTCCAATCCGCTGCGCTTCCTCAAGCAGTTCAACGAATTCGGCTTGAAGGGCAAAGTCGCGGTGCTCGGCAACACGACCATGACCGACGAGGGCATCCTCAAGGTGATGGGCGATGAGGCCGTCGGCGTCTACTCCGCGGGCTGGTACGCGGCCGGCCTCGACACGCCCGACAACAAGAAATTCGTCGCCGGCATCAACGACGCCTACAAGCACGACCCGGGCTTCTACACCGCCGGCCCCTACACCGCGCTGCTCATCATCGAGGAGGCGCTGAAGGCGACCGGCGGCAAGACCGACGACGCGGCCGCATTCCTCAAGGCCATGCACGACGTGCGGCTGACGCACGGGCCGATCGGTCCGGTCAAGCTCGACGAGTACGGCACGCCGGTGCTCGATATCCACATCCGCAAGGTGGCGCGCGTCAACGGCAAGCTGACCAACACCATCGTCAAGACCTATCCGCAGGTGAGCCAGTTCTGGACCACCGACCCGAAGGAAGCGGTCAAGCAGCCGGTGTTCTCGCGCGAATTCCCGCCGAGCAAGAACCTCGAATAGCGGATCGAGCGCATTTCGGCGGCCGTCCGGGGTTTCGGACGGCCGCCGTCATTGCTAGATGAACGTCGTGGGCGCGCCTCTTCTTCAGGACCTGTCGCAACGATGCTCGACGCACTGCGCAAGCTGATCGCCGATTTCACCGACGAAGGGCACCATCCGTCTCGCTTCGCGAGCGACGATTATCGTCTCGCCGCCTGCGCGCTGCTGGTGCACACCGCGACGATCGACGGCGCCTTCTCCGACGCCGAGCGGCAACGGCTCCATGCCCTGGTCATGCAGCGGTTCCGGCTGGACGACCGGGCCGCGGACGACCTGATCGCCGAGGCGGTCGAGGTCGAGCGGCGGTCCATCGACCTCTATCAATTCACTTCGCGGCTCGGCCGCACGCTCGACGAGGCCGGCCGCGCCCGCATGGTCGAGATGATGTGGCAGATCGTCTACGCCGACGGCAATGTCACCGAGTTCGAGGACAATCTCATCTGGCGCGCCGCCGACCTGCTCGGCGTCTCGCGCGAGGAGCGCATTGCGCTGCGCGAGCGCGTGTCGCAGGCGAGCCCGCAGCCCGACGAACACGGGAGCGTGCAGGCATGAGCGCATTGCGGCCGGTCACGCTGATCACGGGCGCCTCCGCCGGCATCGGCGTCGAGCTTGCGCGCGTGTTCGCCCGCAACGGCCACAAGCTGGCGCTGGTCGCGCGCCGCGAGGACCGGCTGCGGGCGCTGGCCGGCGAGATCGCGGCGACGCCGGTCGGGCGGCCGATCGTCATCGTCGACGACCTGGCGAAACCGGGTGCCGCGGACCGCATCCGTGCCGCGCTGGCCGAGCACGGCGCCGAGCCGCAATACGTGGTCAACAATGCCGGCTTCGGCCTCGTCGGCCGCGCCGACACGCGTGACCGCGCCGAGCAGCTCGAGATGATCGACCTCAACGTGCGAACGCTGACCGAACTGTCGCTCGCCTTCGTCGACAGCATGGAGCGGCACAAAGGCGGCCTGCTCAATGTCGGCTCGGTCGCCGGGTTCCTGCCGGGGCCCGGCTCGGCCGTCTACTACGCGACCAAGGCCTTCGTGCTGTCCTTCACCGAGGCGCTGCACAGCGAGCTTGGCCCACGCGGCATCAAGGTCACCGTGCTCTGCCCCGGGCCGGTGCCGACCGAGTTCGCCGAGCGCGCGGGCGTCAAGGGCAAGATGGCGCCCGGCCTCCTGGTTCAGACCGCGGCGACCGTGGCGGAAGCCGGCTATCGCGGGCTCATGCGCGGGACGCGCACGATCGTGCCCGGCCTCGGCAACAAGCTGGTCACGCTCGCCGTGCGCTTCGTGCCCCGCCGCCGGCTCCTGCGGGCCGTGGGCGCGCGCCAGAGCCGCCGCCAGGCCGCGCGGCAGGCATAGCCGCATCACGCATCGTTCAGTTGCAACGACTCGGGTCTGCGATTACTCACGGTGGCAGCGCGCCGTTCGCGCATTGCCTGCCATGGTCAAACCCGTCCTCCTCATCCTGCACCAGGAGCATTCCTCGCCCGGCCGCGTCGGCCAGGTGCTGGCCAAGCTCGGCTATCCGCTCGACGTCCGCCGCCCGCGGTTCGGCGATCCGCTGCCTGAGACGATGGACGAGCACTCCGGCGCCGTCATCTTCGGCGGTCCGCAGAGCGCGAACGACACCGACGACTTCATCAAGCGCGAGACCGACTGGATCGGCGTGCCGCTGCGCGACGACAAGCCCTATCTCGGCATCTGCCTCGGCGCGCAGATGATGGCGCGGCATCTCGGCGCGACGGTCTCGTTCCATCCCGAGGGCCACGCCGAGGTCGGCTACTATCCGATCCGACCGACCGCCGCCGGCCGCAAGCTGTGCGCCGACTGGCCCGACCGCGTCTACCAGTGGCACCGCGAAGGCTTCGGCCTGCCGCACGGCGCCGAACTGCTGGCCGAAGGCGACGCTTTCTCGATCCAGGCGTTCCGCTACGGCTCGGGCTATGCGCTGCAATTCCATCCGGAAGTCACGCACGCGATGATGTATCGCTGGCTCGTGCGCGGCGCGCACCGCATGGAACTGCCGGGAACCAAACAGAGGCACGAGCACGTCTCGGACCGGTTCGTCTACGACCACGCGTCGCGCGCCTGGCTCGCCGCCTTCATCGACCACTGGATCGGCCGCAAGAGCGAGCCGGCAGCGGCCGCGTCCTGACGCGCGCACGTCCAGGGAACTCACAGTCCCGTCGCGACATTGACATTGCTGGGCCGCCTTGGTCCGCTGGCCGCGGGCAAGGGGAGAGGTCACGCGGGGGAGGCGTGTCCGGCGATGCGCGAAGCGAGCGAGGCCCCGCGGCCCACCGCGCGGCCCGTGCCACTTTTGACCAGCGCCGTGCTGCGCGCCTCGGGCGACATCCTCGACATGTTGCCGATCGCGACGCTCGTCTGCGCGGCCGACGGCTCGATCCTTCAGTACAACAAGCGCGCGGTCGAGATCTGGGGCCGCGCGCCCGAGCCGGGGCAAGGCCACCGCGACTTCGTCAGCGGCGTCAAATTCTTTTCGATCGATGGAACGCCGATGCGGACTTCGCTGGTCGAGCGCGTGCTCACGACCGGCGAGGCCGTGCGCGATGCCGAATTGCGCATCGAGCGCGCCGACGGCTCCGAGGTCTATGTCGCGATCAATGTCGATCCCCTGCGCAATGCGCGCGGTGAACTCGTCGGCGTCATCAACTGCTTCCTCGACATCACCGAGCGGCAGCGCATGGTGGCGGCGCTCGAGGAGTCCCGGCGTGTCGCGCGCGAACAGGAACAGAGGCTGGCCGCGACCTACGAGCACGCCGCCATCGGTATCACCGAGATCGCGCCGGACGGCCGCCTGCTGCGCGTCAACGAGGCGACCTGCGCGATCCTCGGCCGTTCACGCCAGGAGCTGCTGTCCACCAGGCTTTTCACGCACACCCACGCCGACGATGCCGACCCGGACCGCGAGAGCTTCCGCAAGCAGGTCGCCGGCGAATTGCAATTCTATTCCATCGAGAAGCGGCTGGTGCATCCGGACGGCCGCGACGTCTGGGTTTCGGTACGCTCGTCGCCGGTGCGCGCGGCCAGCGGCGAGCTGCTCTACGTCGTGCGCGTGGTGCAGGACATCTCCGAGCGCAAGATCGCCGAGCGGCGGCAGCGGCTCCTGATCGACGAGCTCAACCATCGCGTCAAGAACACGCTCGCCACGGTGCAATCGCTCGCGGCGCAGACGGCGCGCGGCGGACCGGGACCGGCCGTGTTCCGCGAGCGCTTCGAGGGCCGCCTCACCGCGCTGTCGAAGGCGCACGACCAGCTCACCGTGCGGCACTGGGAGAATGCCGACCTGCGCGACCTGCTCACGGCGAGCCTCGCGCCCTACGCCGCCGCGGGCGCGAACCGCATCGTGCTGCGCGGCGAGGACCTCGTGCTGCGGCCGCGCGCGGTGCTGACGCTGGCGATGGTGTTCCACGAGCTGACGACCAATGCGGCGAAGTACGGCGCGCTGTCGGTGTCAGGCGGCCGCGTCGAGATCGCCTGGCGGCCGCTCGAGGAGAACGGCCGCGAGCACCTCCGCATCGACTGGACCGAACAGGACGGACCGCAGGTCACGGCGCCGGATCGGCGCGGTTTCGGCACGCGGCTGATCGAGGGCAGCATCGCCGCCGAACTCGGCGGCAGCGCGCAGCTGCGCTACGGCCCGGCTGGGCTCACCTGCACGATGACGATGCCGATGGAGATGGCGACGGGTCAGGCGCGCCATGACGGTCCGGCTTGAGCGGAGGCCTGCGGAGGTCGGATGGTGGAGCCAGGCGGGATCGAACCGCCGACCTCCTCATTGCGAACGAGGCGCTCTCCCAGCTGAGCTATGGCCCCAACCGACTCCGGCGGACGCCACAGCTTGTGGCGTACACCCGAAATTCTCCGCAAGTGCCGCCATTTAGGGCCGCCCCGGTGGGCTGTCAAGGACGCCTTGGATCGGGTCCGGGAACCCCTTTTCGCGCCCCGGCCAAGCAGGTATTCGTGTCGCGGGCGCGCGCGCCTTGCAGGAGACAGCGATGAACCCGTTCCTCTGGCTGGTCGATACGATCATCAACATCTACATCTGGCTGCTGATCGCCTCGGCCGTGCTGTCGTGGCTCATCGCCTTCAACGTCGTGAACACGCGCAACCCGATCGTGCACACGGCCGGCGAGTTCCTCTACCGCGTCACCGAGCCGCTGCTGCGGCCGATCCGCAACATGATGCCGAACCTCGGCGGCATCGACGTCTCGCCGGTCATCCTCATCATCGCGCTCTTGTTCCTGCGCCAGTTGATCTTCTGGCTGTACATCCGCCTGTTCATCTAGGCGCGGCATGAGCCCGCCCTGGATCGCGGGCGCGGGCGCCGTCACGCTGGCCGTCCGGCTGACGCCCAAGGGCGGGCGAGACGCCATCGACGGTGTGGAGACGCTGGCCGACGGCCGCAATGTCCTCAAAGTGCGCGTGCGTGCTGCGCCGACCGAAGGCGAAGCCAATGACGCGCTGTGCCGCCTGATGGCGAAGGCGCTCGGAATACCGCCGCGCGATGTCACGCTTTCGGCCGGCGCGACATCGCGCATCAAGAGGCTGGCAATTACCGGCGATGCCGCAACGCTGATTGCGGCGCTGGAGAAGCTTGGTGCTTCGCGCTAACAAGGCGCGCTCAGGACCGGGGGCGAGGACATGAGCGCTCGTATCATCGACGGCAAGAGCATCGCGGCAGAACTGCGCGGCAGGATCGCCCGCGATGTCGCGCGCGTCGCCGCGAAGGGCATCGTGCCGGGTATCGCGGTGGTGCTGGTCGGCGAGGATCCCGCAAGCAACGTCTACGTGCGCAACAAGACGAAGGCAGTGGCGGAAGCCGGCATGCGCGCGGTCGACCGCAAGCTGCGGGCCGACACCAGCGAAGCCGACCTGCTGGCGCTGATTGACGAACTCAACGCCGATCGCAGCGTGAACGGCATCCTGGTGCAGCTGCCGCTGCCGAAGCAGATCGATTCGCAGCGCGTCATCTCCGCGATCGATCCGGCCAAGGACATTGACGGTTTCCACCCACTCAATGCCGGCCGGCTCGCGCGAGGCCTGCCGGCGCTGGTGCCGTGCACGCCGCTCGGCTGCGTCAGGCTGGCGAAGTCGGTGCATCCGTCGCTCGCCGGAATGGACGCGGTGGTGATCGGCCGCTCCAACATCGTCGGCAAGCCGGTCGTGCAGCTGCTGCTCGCCGAGAACGTGACGGTGACGATCGCGCATTCCAGGACGCGCGACCTGCCCGCAGTGTGCCGGCGCGCCGACATTCTGATCGCGGCGACGGGCCGGCCGGAGATGGTTCGCGGCGACTGGGTGAAGCCGGGCGCGACGGTGATCGATGTCGGCATCAACCGCGTGACGGACGGCGCCGGACAATCGAAGATCGTCGGCGACGTTGCCTATGCCGAAGCGGAGAAGATCGCCGGCGCAATCACGCCGGTGCCGGGCGGCGTCGGGCCGATGACCATCGCCTGCCTGCTGCTCAACACTTTGCGCGCGACCTGCGCGCAGAACGGATTGCCGGAGCCGGCGATCTGACGACGGCGCCGAGCCGCCATTCCCTGACTTGTCATGGCCGGGCTTGTCCCGGCCATCCCGCTCAGGATGGCAACGCCCTTCCCGCCTAAACGAGATCGCCGGGACAGGCCCGGCGATGACGATCATTCAAGTTGTCTGGATATCTTACGCCTGCCAGGCGTAGGCGACCTTGTCGAGCGTCTTGGCGCCGAAACGCTCGGACGAGCGGGCCACGGCGCGGCCGCCGAGAGCGCGGTAGAATTCCATCGCCGGATCGTTGTCGGACAGCGCCCAGACGACAAGGCTCTTCAGCCCGCTCGCGACGAGGTCCTTGCGCGCGGCGTTGAACAGGCGGCGGCCGAAGCCGAGCCCCTGGAATTCCGGACGCAGATAAAGTTCGTAGACCTCGCCGTCGTAGAACAGGCTGCGCGCGCGGTTGCGGCCGTAATTGGCGTAGCCGGCGATGCGGTCGCCGAACTGCAGGATGGTGATACGGCTGCCTTTGCGGATCGCCGAGTCCCACCAATCGGGACCGCGGCGGTTGATCAGCTTGTCGAGCTCGTTCCCCGGGATGATTCCCTGATAGGCCGCGCGCCACGCCTCATCGTGCGTCTCCGCAACGTCCGAAGCGTCGGCCGTCTTGGCGCGGCGAATCTCTATGAGGGTCGTGCTCATGCGACGATAGAAGCAACGAACCTTGGCCCCTTCAAGCCCTATCGTTAACGATGGGTTAACGGTGTGGATTAGTGGTCACAGCAGGGCTTAACGATGACTCCGCTCGCGCAAAAATCCCGAGTCGGAACAAGCCCTCAGCACTTCGCGCCGTACTTTTCCCAGCCGCGGGAGGCGAATTCGCAACTTTGCAAACCGGCACCCGCTTCCGGTCAGGACGACGGCCGTGCGCCGCGAATCACGTTCATGCGCGCCACGGTTTTCGGACTCGCCTGCAGCGTCTGGAAGATCACGCAATAGCGATGCGCGAGCTCGAACAGCCGGTCGATATCCTGTTGCGGCGCGTCCGTCTCGACGTCGAATTGCAAGCGGATTTCCGAAAAGCCGACCGGCACATCTTCCGCCACGCCGAGCGTGCCGCGCAGGTCGACATCGCCCTCGGCCGTCACCGCGGCCGAGCGGATCGGAATGTCCAGCACCGCAGCGGCCGCCCGCATTGACACGCCGGCGCAGGCGATCAGTGCCTCCAGCAGCATGTCGCCGGAGCACAGTTCGAGACCGGAGCCGCCGGCTTTGGGGTGGATGCCGGCGACCGCAAGCCCGCGTCCGGTTGCGACCTTGCAGGTGACGGTCGCCGCGTCCACGTCGCCGGTCGCCCGCAAGGTCAGGAAGGCCGCCGCCGCATCCTCCCGGAAGCGGTCCCTGATCGGCCCTTGCGTGGCGCGAAATGTCGCGATGTCCATTATGTCTTCTCCCGCGCTTACTCGGCGATGACGTCGCCGGAGCCGCCGAACGAAGTCGGGAAGTCTTTCATCTTCGGCAGACCGTCCTTCATCGGCAGCACCGTCTCGGCGTAGTTGACGTGCACCGACGGCTTGAACGGCAAGCCCGGGATGATCGCCGCGTAGACGTCGGTCAGGCCGAGCGGCGGATGATCGGTCATGACGTGGCCGCCGCATGACTTGCAGTACCGGCGATCGCTGACCGGCGTCTTGGAATAGGTGCCGACATTCTCGGCGCCCTTGGTGATCTTGACGTTGCCGGGCTTCCACAGCGTGAACGCAGTCACCGGCGCCGCCGACCACGTGCGGCACGACGTGCAATGGCAATAGCCCATCACCTCGGGCGCACCCGTCGCCTCGACCTCTACCGCGCCGCAGAAACACGTACCCTTGTAAGTCGTCATGATCGTCCCGCCTGTGTTCGAAAATCAGCAAAGGCCAGGCGCCGCGAGGGCGCGCAGCCGGGACCCTTCGTTTACGCGTGTGCACGGCGAATTGAATGTCGGCGCGTCCGCGCGGCTTGACACTGCGTCCGGGATTGAGGATTTCCGGGGCCAGCACAATCCGGGGCGACGGAATGGGCGCGGACGCACTCTCCGACCTGCTGAAGGCCGTCCGGCTTACGGGCGCCGCCTTTTTCGAGATCGTCGCCGACGGCCCCTGGGCAGTCGGCTCGCCGTCGTCTGACATGATCCTGCCGAAGATCCTGCCCGACGCCGACCACCTGATCGCCTATCACGTGGTCACCGCGGGCGAGTGCTACGGCAAGCTCGTCAATGGCGAGCCCGTGCACGTGAAGGCCGGCGAGGTCATCATCTTCGCCAATGCCGATGCGCACGTCATGTCGAGCACGGCGGGCGCCAAGGCGCCTCCGGTCACCACCGATGCACTCGAGATCGCGTCCGTCGGGCGCATGCCCTATTGCATCAACTATGCCGACGGCGGCCCTGTCACGACCCGGCTCGTCTGCGGCTATCTCGCCTGCGACAAGGGCCCGTTCAACCCGCTGCTCGACAACCTGCCGCCGGTGATCAAGTCGGGCGACCCGAACCGCCAGACCGGCTGGATCGGCCAGTTCATCCAGTACGCACTGGCCGAGAGCGCCGAGCAGCGCGCCGGCAGCGAGAGCGTCCTCACCAAGCTTTCGGAGTTGATGTTCATCGACGTGCTGCGCCGCTACATCGAGACGCTGCCGCCCGAACGCGCCGGCTGGCTCGCCGGACTGCGCGACCCGCACGTCGGCAAGGCGCTGTCGCTGCTGCACGAGAAGCCGGCGCGGAACTGGTCGCTCGAGGAGCTGGCGCGGGAATCGGGCGTATCGCGCTCGGTCCTGGCCGAGCGCTTCACCGCGCTCGTCGGCATTCCGCCGATCACCTATCTGGCGAAGTGGCGCATGCAGCTTGCGGCGGAAATGCTGACGCGCGGCGCCGGCAACATCGCTTCGATCGCCGCGGAGATCGGATACGACTCGGAGGCCTCGTTCAGCCGCGCCTTCAAGAAGGCGCTCGGCGTGCCGCCGTCGCAATGGCGGCGGCGGGCAGGCTGAGGCGTCAGACCGCCTCGGCTTCCTTCTGCCGCTCGGCCTTCTTGCGGTCGTTCTCGTCGAGCAGCTTCTTGCGCAGCCGGATCGACTTCGGCGTCACCTCGACCAGTTCGTCGTCCTCGATATAGGCGAGCGCCTTCTCGAGCGTCATCTTGATCGGCGGCGTCAGCCGTACCGCTTCGTCCTTGGACGTGGTGCGGATGTTGGTGAGCTGCTTGCCCTTGAGCACGTTGACGATGAG
>JBQCFB010000068.1:0-6129 GCA_051959715.1 Pseudolabrys sp. | reverse complement strand
GGCGAGACCATCCGTCGCGCCTACGGATCGCCGGACGGCCGCGGCCGCTACCTGGACGAGATCCTGACGCCCGGCGTCTGCCCGACCGGCATCGCGCCTTATGAGACGGCGGTGCGCGACGCCCTGCCCGTTTACACGATCCTCGACGTGACCGACCGTCAGGGCAGGCTGGTCCATGCCGAGCGGCTGCTCTTGCCGTTCGCGCGCGACGGCGAGACCGTCGACCGCGTGCTCGCCGCGTTCGAGTTCATCTGCGAGGAAGGCGCCTTCGACGATCACGCCATCATGACCGACGGCGTCGGTCCGGCGCTGCGCCGGTCGGCGCCGATCGCGGCGCGCGCCTAGACAGAAACGGGAGAAACGCCCATGCGTATCGCCGCGACGACACTGGCATCCCTGATGGTCGCGGCGGCGCTGAGCACGCCCGCCGCCGCGCAGGGCCTGGTGACGCAGAAGAACATCCCGCTGGCGATGGCCGAGACGATCGCGCAGGCCGCGCTCGCGCAGTGCCAGAGCATGGGGTTCAAGGTGTCGGTCGTGGTCGTCGACCGCGACGGCCTGCCGATCGTCATGCTGCGCGGCGACGGCGCCGGCCTGCACACGCCCGAGGGCGCCGACCGCAAGGCCTACACAGCGCGCACGTTCAGCGCGCCTTCGGCCGCCTTCCAGAAGCGCATGCAGGACGACCCGGGAGCCGTCGGCTCGCGCCAGTACACGCGCGTGCTGGCGCTCGGCGGCGGCCTGCCGATCAAGGCGGGCAGCGAGATCGTCGGCGCAGTCGGCGTGTCGGGCTCGCCCGGCAAGGACGACGTCTGCTCGCAGGCCGGCATCGACAAGGTCGCCGACCAGCTCAAGTAGCGCGACGGCCCTCAGAACGCGTCGTCGGCCAATTCCATCAGGCTGCCGCAGCCGGCTTCGATGCGCGCGAGATGTGCCGCCGTCTCGGGCAGCATGCGCTCGGCGAAGAAGCGCGCGGTGACGAGCTTGCCCTTCATGCGCGGATCGTCGCCCTTCTCGAGCGCGGCTTCCGCCATCAGCGCCCACATATAGCCAAGCGCGACGAGGCCGAAGAGATTGAGATAATCGGTCGCGCCGGCGCCGGCATTGTCGGGCTTGGCCATGGCGTTGTTCATGAACCACATCGTCGCCTGCTGGAGATGCGCGAGCGAGGCGCCGAGCGGCTTGAGATAGACGTTCATCGCGTCGCTCGAGGCGCGCTCCTTGAGATAGGCCTGCACCTCGTTGAAGAAGGCCATGACCGCGCGGCCGCCGTCCTTGGCGAGCTTGCGGCCGACGAGATCGAGCGCCTGGATGCCGTTGGCGCCCTCATAGATCATGGCGATGCGCGCATCGCGCACGAACTGCTCCATGCCGTGCTCGGCGATGTAGCCGTGGCCGCCATAGACCTGCTGCGCCAGCACGGTGCTCTGGAAGCCGCCATCGGTCATCACGCTTTTGATCACCGGCGTCAGCAGGCCCATGTGATCGTCGGCGGACTGCCGGTCCTTGGCATTGTCGGAGCGGTGCGCGACGTCGCCCTTGAGCGCCGTCCAGTAAACGAGCGCGCGGCCCGCCTCGTTGACGGCGCGCATCGTCAGCAGCGCGCGGCGCACGTCCGGATGCACGATGATCGGATCGGCCGGCTTGTCCTTGTATTTGACGCCAGAGATCGAGCGGCCCTGCAAGCGCTCCTTCGCGTAGATCGCGGCGTTCTGGTACGCGACCTCGCCCATGGCGAGGCCCTGCACGCCGACGCCGAGCCGCGCCTCGTTCATCATCGTGAACATGGCGTTGAGGCCGCGGTTTTCCTCGCCGACGAGCCAGCCGACCGCGCCGTCATAATTCATGACGCAGGTGGCGTTGCCGTGGATGCCCATCTTCTCTTCGATCGAGCCGCAGGCGACGGCGTTGCGCGCGCCGGGCTTGTCGCCGTCGACCATGAACTTCGGCACGACGAACAGCGAAATGCCCTTGGTCCCGGCCGGCGCGCCCTCGATGCGCGCGAGCACGAGATGGATGATGTTCTCGGAGAGGTCGTGCTCGCCGGCTGAAATGAAGATCTTGGTGCCGGTGATCTTGTAGGCGCCGTCTGCCTGCTTCACCGCCTTGGTGCGCAGCAGGCCGAGATCGGTGCCGCAATGCGGCTCGGTCAGGTTCATGGTGCCGGTCCATGTGCCCTGCGTCATCTTCGGCAGATAAATCTTCTTCAATTCGTCATTGGCGTGCGCGAGCAGCGCGGCGATCGCGCCCTGCGTCAGGCCGGGATACATGGCGAAGGCCATGTTCGCCGAGCAGAAGAACTCGTTCATCATCACGGTGACGGTCGCCGGCAGGCCCTGCCCGCCGAATTCCTCCGGCACCGACATGCCGATCCAGCCGCCTTCCACGATCTGCTTGTAGGCGTCCTTGAAGCCCTTGGGCGTCGTCACGCTGCCGTCGTCCTTGCGCGTGCAGCCCTCGACATCGCCCACACGATTGAGCGGCGTGAGCACTTCCTCCGACAGCTTGGCCGCCTCGCGCAGGATCGCCTCGACCGTGTCGGACGTCGCCTCGGCGAAGCCCGGCAGGTTGCCGTAGCGCTCGAGATGGAAGACGTCGTTGATGAGGAAGAGCGCGTCCTCGACGGGCGCCTTATAGGTCGGCATGTCGTTCTCCGGCTTCTTAAGGTCACGGCGGGGCGGCGTTAACCGCTCGTTAACCCCTTGCGAGCGGTCGCGGCGGAGAAAAGCGCAGCCACCCGTCCCCGGTTCCATAGGCGGCGGCGCGAATTATCGCCGCGGCGCATTGCTCTACCGTTAAGCGCGGAGCGCGCGGCGCAAACGAGAAACCTCCCCCAAAATCCGACACTTCGCCGCGATCTTAAGGGCTTATTTACCGTGACCGGGAAAAGTCGGCGCGTGGACTGAAGGCCCGCGCCGCGTGCACCCGTTGTTAACACGCGCCGGTCCCACGAGTGCCGATCCGGCCCTCCTTCGGCTCCACTTGAAGTGGGTCTCGAGGATGAAATTTGGCGTCCCGTGGAGCGTGAAAGGCATCCGCCCCGAGGCCCGGGAGAGTGCCCGCGAGGCCGCGCGCCGTTCCGGCATGTCGCTCGGCGAATGGCTCAATAACGCCATCCTGGAACAGTCGGAAGACGGACGCGCCCCCGGCCACGAGCACGACGACGAAGACGACTATGCCGACGAGCTCGCCGGCGTTCACGAGCGGCTCGACGATCTCACACACCGGATTTCCCAATTCTCGCGCGGCGCCCCCAAGGCCGCTCCGCGCGGCCGCAGCCGCAGCCGCGAGGTTCGCGCCGCCGAGCCGGACCGTCTCGCCGAGCTAATCGGCCGTCTCGACAACCGCATCGAACAGCTCGTCCACGTCTCGGCGCGGGCGCAGATGCAGCCGGCGCCGCAGCACATCCCGCAGCATATGGCGCCGCCGGTCGCGCCTTACGCGCAGCATCCGCATCCCGCCGTCGCGGCCTATGCGCCGCCGATGCACCGTCCGCAGGCCTATGCGCCGCAGCCGCAGCAGCCGGCGCCGCAGCGGCCGGCCGATCTCGACCGCGCTTTGGCCGAGATCGCCGCGCGCAAGCGCATGCTCAACGGCCAGCCGCCCCTGCCGGCGGCGGCTCCGGCGCCTGCTCCGCAGCCGACTCCGGCTCCCGTGTTTCAGCAGGTGCCGGCGCAGGACCTGTCCGGGCTGGAGGACCAGCTCCGCCGCATCACCGATCAGATCGAGACCCTGCGCAAGCCGGGCGTCGAGGAAGCGATCAACGCGCTGCGCGACGAGCTCGGCGACATCGGCCGCGCGCTGAACGAAGCGATGCCGCGCCGCGCCATCGACACGATCGAGAAGCAGATCCAGGGCCTGACCCAGCGCATCGCCGAAGGCCGTCAGGCCGGCGCCGATCAGCACGCCGTCGCCGGCCTCGAGCACGGCCTCGCCGAAGTGCGGGACGCGCTGCGCGGGCTGACCCCGGCGGAAAGCCTGGTCGGTTTCAACGACGCCGTCTCCGGCCTCGCGCACAAGATCGACCTCATCGTCGCGCAGAAAGACCCGGCGACGCTGCAGCAGCTCGAGCATGCGATCACCACCCTGCGCGACATGGCCGCCCACGTCGCCTCGAACGACGCGGTCAGCGAGCTCGCGGCGCAGGTGCACGCGCTCAGCCAGAAGGTCGAATATCTCGGCGCCGGCGCCGGCGGCGACGCGCTCAACCATCTCGAGCAGCGCATCGAGGCGCTCAGCCAGGCGCTTGCCGAGCGCGCCCAGAACGGCGGCGCCGTGCCGCCGCGGCTGGAATCGCTGGTCCAGTCGCTCAGCGACAAGATCGAATTGATCCAGGAGAGCCGCGCCGACAATCCGGCCGTCGGCCATCTGGAAGACCGCATCGTCCATCTCGTCCAGCGCCTCGACGCTTCCGACTCGCGGCTCGGCCATCTCGAGGCCATCGAGCGCGGGCTGGGCGATCTGCTCGTGCAGATCGACGAGATGCGCGCCAACAAGAGCACCGACGCGCTGCGCGCCGAGGCGGAGAGCGCCGTCGGCGTCGACTCGCTCAAGGTCGATCTCGCCCGCACGCAAAGCGCGCTGGAAAACGTCAACGGCACGCTGAGCGCGGTGGTCGACCGGCTGGCGCGCATCGAAAGCGACATTCGCGACGAAGGCCGCCGCCGCGCCGCCGAGCCCGAGCCACTGGAATTGACGCAGCCGGTCGGCCGCGTCGTGGCCCGGCCGGTGCCGGACATGGCGCCGCCGCCCGCGCCGCAGCAGCAGCATTATCAGGCGCCGCCGCAGCATCTGCCGCCGGCCCCGCCGCTCGAACTCACGCAGACCGCTCCCGCGCCGGCGGTCCACGCGCCGCAACCGCAGCCGCAGGATGCGCCGCGGCGCATGCCGCAGGCGCGCGTGCAGCCGATCGACCCCGATCTGCCGCCGGATCAGCCGCTCGAGCCGGGCTCGGGCCCGCCGCGCCAGCGCGTCGGCGCCCGCATCGCCGTCGGCGAAGCCAGATCCGCCCAGCCTGCGCCGGCGAGCGCGGGCTCGAACTTCATCGCCGCGGCGCGCCGTGCTGCGCAGAGCGCCGTCAAGGCCGCGCCGCGTCCGCCGCGCGCCGACGCCGTCGAAGAACCGGCCGCCGAAGAAGCGCCGCGCGGCCTGATGAAGCGCATGAAGTCGCTCTTCGTCGCCGCCAGCATCGTCGCCATCGCGGTCGGCGGCGTGCAGATCGGCGGCAAATATCTGCTTGGCGGCAATCCGGCCGAGCCGCTGAAGTCGGCCGAGCGCGCGCCGGCCTCCGCGCCGATGCCGCTCGCCGCCAATGAGGACGACGACGACGCCAATACGGCGTCCGCGACGCCGGCGAGCCCGCTGGCGCCGGCGCTGTCGGCGCCTTCGAGCATCCTCACCAATCCGACGCCGATGATCCCGAACATGCCGTCGCCGCTGGCGGCGCCGGCCCTGTCGACAACGCCGGCTCCCGCGGCCAAGAGCGACGTCACCGGCTCGATCCCGCCGACGGCGATGCGCGCGCCCGCGCCCGAGCGGCTGCCGAACGAGATCGGCGGACCGAAGCTGCGCAATGCCGCGCTCGGCGGCAATCCCGCCGCCGCCTACGAGGTCGCCGTACGCTACGCCGAAGGGCATGGCGTCCAGGCCAATGCCGAGGAAGCCGCGCGCTGGTACGAGCGCGCCGCCGGCAAGGGCGTGGCGCTGGCGCAGTTCCGCTACGCGGCGATGCTGGAGAAGGGCCACGGCGTGAGGAAGGACCTCTCGCAGGCGCGCCGCCTCTATCTCGCCGCCGCCTCGAAGGGCAACGCCAAGGCGATGCACAATCTCGCCGTGCTCTACGCCGAAGGCATCGAGGGCAAGCCGGACTACACCACCGCCGCGCAATGGTTCCGCAAGGCGGCCGAGCACGGCGTCGCCGACAGCCAGGACAATCTCGGCGTTCTCGCCGCGCGCGGGCTCGGCACCCCGAAGAGCATGAGCGACGCCTACAAGTGGTTCGCGCTCGCCGCCGCGCAGGGCGACAAGGAAGCCGCGCGCAAGCGCGACGACGTGGCGACGCAGATGGACGGCGCGACGCTTGCCGAAGCTCAGGCCACGGTGAAGGGCTTTACCGCCCAGCCGCAGCCG
>JBQCFB010000067.1:0-3940 GCA_051959715.1 Pseudolabrys sp. | reverse complement strand
ATAAGGCTGCCGCCATTCGGGCGTCCGGTCGCGCAGTTGAAGGCGGTGAGCAAGGCGCCGATGCAGCGCCACGAGGGGGGCTACTACATCCGCTTGCTGGCGCGGGACAAGCCGGGCACCGCCGCGACCATCGCGAAGCGGTTGGCCGAGCAGGAGATTTCGCTGGAGTCGATCGTGCAGCGCCATCCCAAGGGCGCCGCCGAAAGCGAGACGAATTCCGGCGCCGTTCCGGTTATCCTGATCACCTACGCCACCACCGAGGATGCCGTGCGCAAGGCGCTTGCGGCGGTCGGCAAGGATAGGGTGATCTCGGGTCGGCCGCAGGTCATCCGGATCGAGAAGAACTAAGCCAGGATGCGGCGTTGGGAGCCGCATTCCGACGCGTTTTGTGAGAGGGGACATTCCATGAAATCGATTACCGTGCAGGGCGAGCTCGCGCTCGAGCGCATTCTGACGCTGGAGATCGTGCGCGTGACCGAGCGGGCGGCGGTGTCGTCGGCGCGGCTGCGCGGCCACGGCAAGGACAAGGCCTCCGACCAGGCGGCCGTCGACGCCATGCGCCGCGAGCTCAACAAGCTGCCGATCGATGGCACGGTGGTGATCGGCGAGGGCGAGATCGACGAGGCGCCGATGCTGTTCATCGGCGAGCAGGTCGGCACCAAGCAGGGCCCGAAGGTCGACATTGCCGTCGATCCGCTCGAAGGCACCACGCTCTGCGCCAAGAACATGCCGGGCGCCATCGCCACCATCGCCATGGCCAATGGCGGCACGCTGCTGCACGCGCCCGACTGCTACATGGAGAAGATCGCCATCGGCCCCGGCTATCCGAAGGGTACGATCGATCTCGACGCGCCGGCCGACGAGAACATCCTGAGTCTCGCCAAGGCCAAAGGCGTGAAGCCATCGGAGATTACCGCCATCCTGCTCGACCGGCCGCGCCACGCGGACATGATCGCCGCGATCCGCAAGACCGGCGCCGCCGTGGCGCTGATCTCGGATGGCGACGTCGCCGGCGTCATTCATTGCGCGGAGCCCAAGACCGGCATCGACATCTATCTCGGCATCGGCGGCGCGCCGGAGGGCGTGCTTGCGGCGGCGGCGCTGCGCTGCATTGGCGGCCAGATGCAGACGCGGCTCATCATTGACAACGAGGCGCTGCGCGAGCGCACGCTCAAGATGGGCATCAAGGACGCCAAGAAGATCTACGAGATCGAGGACATGGTGCGCGGCGACTGCCTGTTCGCGGCGACCGGCGTCACGACGGGCGCGATGCTCAACGGCGTCAAGTTCGGCAAGGATGTGATCGAGACCGACACCGTGGTGATGCGTTCGGTGACCGGCACGGTGCGCCGGGTGGTCGGCGAGCACCGCGAACTCTCCAAATTCCACCTCGACTGAGGCCGCCCGCGCGGCGGAGCAAAGTATGAAGCGTCTCGTCCTATCGGTGCTCCTCGCCGCCGTGCTCGCCGCGCCCGTATCGGCGCAGACACCGTCTGCGCCGCCGCCGGAAGCCATGGCCGCCGCCAAGGACCTTGCCGCTTTGATGGGCGGCGATACGGTTGGGCAAATGAGCGCAGCTCTCACGGCGCAAATCTGGCCGAACATCGAGCAGCAGCTCGGGACCAAGGTCGACGCTGCGACGCTTGCCGAGCTGCGCAGCCAGTTCGAGGCCTCGCTGTCGAACTTCACCAAAGAGGTGATGGCGGACTCGCCCGCCGTCTATGCGCGCCACTTCACGGTCGAGGAGCTGCGCGCAATGCTCGCCTTCTACAAGTCGCCGGTCGGGCAGAAGGCGCTCAGCACCATGCCCACCGTGATGACCGAGCTCGGCCAGCAGATGGCGCCGCGCATGCAGGCGTTTCAGAACGACCTCCACGCCAAGATGGAGGCGACCCTGAAGAAGCACGGTTACGCCAAGTAGTCTGCCGCCCCGCGCGGACGCTACCCTTGCGAGGCGCTGATTCGCGGACCACATGGCCCGCGAGGGGTAAGTCATGACGGCGCTGCCGCTGCCAAAAGTCGAAGTGGACGCCTTTCTCGGCGTGGAGAAATCCGCGACCGGGCGCGTATGGCGCGACCGCCTCGACGCGCGCGGGCAGGCGCGGGCGCTGACGATTGCGCAGCGTCTCGGCCTGCCGGAATTGCTCGCGCGTGTCATGGCCGGACGCGGCGTCGAGCCGGAAGAGGCCGAGGCCTTCCTCGATCCGAGCATCCGTCGCCTGATGCCCGATCCGCACACTTTGACCGACATGGAGGTCGCGGCGACGCGCATCGCCGATGCCGTCACGCGCGGCGAGAAGGTCGCGATCTTCGGCGATTACGACGTCGACGGCGCGACCGCGGCGGCGCTTCTGTGCCGCTTCCTGCGCCAGGGCGGGCTCGATCCGATCGTTCACATCCCCGACCGCATCTTCGAAGGTTACGGCCCGAACGCCGACGCCATCCGCTCCTTCCACGAGCGCGGCGCGACGCTGCTCGTCACCGTCGATTGCGGCACCACCAGCCACGCCGTGTTCGAGGAGGCGAAGAAGCTCGGACTCGACGTCGTCGTGCTCGACCATCACCAGGCCGACGAGGCGCTGCCCGTCGCCCATGCAATCGTCAATCCGAACCGCGCCGACGATCTCTCCGGCCTCGGCCATCTCGCCGCGGTCGGTCTCGTCTTCCTCACCGTGGTCGCGATCTCGCGCGTGCTGCGCAGCCGCAATTTCTGGAGCGATGCGCGGCCCGAGCCGGACTTGTTGTCGCTGTTGCATCTCGTCGCGCTCGGCACCGTCGCCGACGTCGTGCCGCTGAAAGGCTTGAACCGCGCTTTCGTGTCGAAGGGCCTGATTGCGCTGCGCCGGCGCGAGCATGTCGGCGCGAACGCGCTGATGGACGCGGCGCGCCTGTCCGGTCCGCCGGAGCCATGGCATCTCGGATTTCTGCTCGGTCCGCGCATCAATGCCGGCGGCCGCATCGGCCGCGCCGATCTCGGCGTCAGCCTGTTGCTCGAAGAGGATCCGACGGAAGCCGCGCGCATCGCCGCCGAGCTCGATCGCCTGAACGGCGAGCGGCAGCAGATCGAACGCGCCACGCTCGCCGAGGCGGAAGCCGAAGCGCTCGCCGCGCTCGGCCTCGAGGAGAAAGGCGCCGTCGTCGTCACGGCGGGGCAGGGCTGGCATCCGGGCGTGGTCGGCCTCGTCGCCGCGCGCCTGAAAGAGCGCTATGGCCGTCCGGCTTTTGCAATTGCACTGGAAGCTGGCGGCACCGGCACCGGCTCGGGCCGCTCCATTCCCGGGGTCGATCTCGGCCGCGCCGTGCGCCAGGCGGTCGCCGACGGCATGCTGCTCAAGGGCGGCGGGCACGCCATGGCCGCCGGCATCACGCTGCGCAAGGATGCGCTCGGCGCATTCCGCGCCTTCCTCGAGGAGACGCTCGGCGACGCCGTCACCGCATCGCGCCGCGACGCCACATTGAAGATCGACGGCGCGGTCTCGGCCGGCGGCTTCAATCTCGAGCTGGCGTCGCTGCTGACGCGCGCGGGCCCTTACGGCGCCGGCCATCCCGAGCCGATGCTGGCGCTGCCGGCGCATCAGCTCGCCTATGCCGATCCGGTCGGCGAGAACCACATCCGGCTTCGCTTCAAGTCCGGCGACGGCAAGTTCGTCAACGCCATCGCGTTCAGGGCGGTCGGCCAGCCGCTCGGCAATGCGCTGATCGAGAACCGCGGCCGGCCGATGCACGTCGCCGGCAATCTCGCGGTCGATCGCTGGCAGGGCGAGGAGCGCGTGCAGCTCCGCGTCGCCGACGTCGCGCCGGCGTCGTGACGGTTACCGCCGGCGCTTGCGCTCCGCCTCGTCCCACGCCGTCAGCGCCTGATAGTCCGGCACGAAGCCCAGACCCTTCGACGCGTCCGACGACAGCACGGTCTGCGAGGTGACGACGTCGACGAGCGCCG
>JBQCFB010000066.1:0-5921 GCA_051959715.1 Pseudolabrys sp. | reverse complement strand
GATCGCCTTGCCGAAGCGCCGCGCCTCCTTGGCCCAGTCATTGAACTCGGCCGAATTGACCTGCGGCAGCTGGCCCCAGCACTTGAAGTCCTTGCGGTTGATGACGCCCTTGGCGCCGAGATTCATGACGTAGTCGACCTTGGACTCGTCGGACACGATGCCGATCGCGTTGGCGCCGGACGCCGCGACGAGCTGGATGCCGAAGACGCCGAGGCCGCCCGAGGCGCCCCACACCAGCACGTTGTCGCCGGGCTTGAGCGTGTGCGGCGAGTGGCCGAACAACATGCGATAGGCAGTGGCGAGCGTCAGCGTGTAGCAGGCCGCCTCCTCCCACGTCAGATGCTTCGGCTTCTCCATCAATTGACGCGACTGCACGCGGCAGAACTGCGCGAAGGAGCCGTCCGGAGTCTCGTAGCCCCAGATGCGCTGCGAGGGCGACAGCAGCGGATCGCCGCCATTGCACTCCTCGTCGTCGCCGTCATCCTGATTGCAGTGGACGATGACCTCGTCGCCGACCTTCCAGCGATGCACCTTCGAACCGACGGCCCAGACGATGCCGGACGCATCGGAGCCGGCGATGTGGAAGGGCTGCTTGTGCACGTTGAAGGGCGTGATCGGCTGGCCGAGCCCGGCCCAGATGCCGTTGTAGTTGACGCCGCCGGCCATCACGAGGATCAGGACCTCGTCCTCGCCGATCGCCCAGGTCGGCACAACCTCGAGCTGAAACGACGTCTCCGGCGGCCCGTGGCGCTCCTGGCGAATCACCCAGGCATGCATCTTTTCGGGGACATGACCGAGGGGCGGGATTTCGCCGATCCCGTACAGGTCCTTCAGCGCAGCAACTTTCCGAAGAGGGGCGGCCGGCATCTGCGTCTCCCTGAGACAGCGGAAATTTTGGGCAGTCTGCCGCAATCAATGCTGCGGCGCAACATCGGGTTCCCAGAACCCGCCTCCTTAACGGTTCGGCAAGCGGAAATGCCTAGCGTGCAACGCAAAAGGACGGGCATTCGATCGTGGCGGTCACGGAATTTTCCGCTCAGCCGGCCCAATCGCCCGCGCGCCTGATCGGCGTGATCGGGCTATCCCTCGCACTCGGCTATGCCGTCCTGCTCGCAGGCGTCACGCTCCAGGGCTACTGGCTGATCGACAGCCACGGGCAGCCGATCGCCAGCGACTTCGTCAACGTCTGGGCCGCGGGCAAGCTCGCGCTCGAAGGCCATGCCCCCTTTGCGTATGAGTGGGGGATCCATCGCGCGGCCGAAGTCATGGCCATCGGTCATGAATTCGACGGCTATTACGGCTGGCACTATCCGCCGCCGTTCTTCTTCGCCGCCGCCGCGCTGGCGACGCTGCCCTACACCGTCGCCGCGCTCGCCTGGCTCGCGGCGACGCTGCCGCTCTACGCGGCCGTCGTGCGCATGATCGTCGGCGCGCGCGTCGGCATCCTGCTGGCGATCGGTTTTCCCGCGGCGCTGTGGAACACGGTCGCCGGACAGAACGGCTTCCTCACCGCGGCGCTGATCGGCGCGACCTTGTCGTTCCTGGAGCGCCGCCCCGTCGCCGCGGGCGTCTGCCTCGGCCTGCTCAGCTACAAGCCGCAATTCGGATTGCTGTTTCCGATCGCGCTCATCGCCGGCCGATGCTGGCGCACGATCGCGGCCGCGGCGGCGACCGTTGTGGCGATGATCGCCGTGTCCATTCTCGCCTTCGGCATGGCGAGCTGGCAGGCCTTCTTCGACTGGATGCCGGTCACCAGCCACGTCGTGCTCGGCGAAGGCCGCGCCGACTGGAACAGGCTCCAGAGCATTTTCGGATTCATCCGCAGCCACGGCGGGAGCGAGACATTCGCGTGGTCGGCGCAGATCGTCCTCGCCGTCGCGCTGGCAGCCGCGGTGGCGTGGCTGTGGCGCGGACAGCGGCCCTTCGCATTGAAGGCGGCTGGGCTCGTCGCGGCCTCGCTGCTCGCGACGCCCTATGTGTACACCTACGACCTCGTGATCCTTGCCATCCCGGTCGCCTTCCTCGTCCGGCTCGGGCTCACGCAAGGCTTCATGCCCGGCGAAGACATCGGCCTGCTCGTCGCCGCGCTGTCACTGCTGTGCTTCCCCTATCAGGCGGCGCATATCGGCCTCGCCGTCGTCACCGTCGTCGCCGTGCTCACCGTGCGCCACATCCTGTCGCCGCGCGCGCACGCTTCCGCCGCGCAGAGCGTGGGCGCTTAACATGTCCGAGCAGATCGCCCACCGCACCGGCAGCACGATCGATCTCCGCCCGGCCCTGCCGTGGATCGTCGCCGCCGCGGTATGCGCCTTGCTGGCGGCGGTCGGCCCCAAGCTGCTCAACGACCCCGACACCTATTCGCACATCGCGCTCGGCCGCTGGATCATCGCGCACGGCGCCGTGCCGACGACCGACCCGTTCTCGCTGACGATGCGCGGCGAGCACTGGGTGGCGTTCGAATGGCTGTCGCAGATCGTCTACGCCATCGCCTTCGATGCCGCCGGCTGGCCTGCGGTCGTCGCGCTCGCGAGCCTCACGACCGGCCTCTCCTTCGCCCTGCTCGCCCGCTTCCTCATGCGCGAATGGCAGCCGACGCCTGTGCTCGTCGCGCTCATGGGCGCGCTGGTGCTCCTCGCCCCGCATGTGCTGGCGCGGCCGCATGTGCTCGCCTTGCCGATCCTCGTCGCATGGATCGCGGCACTGATCCGCGCGCGCGATGTGGACGGCCAGCCGCCGTGGCGAATTTTGCCGCTGATGATCCTGTGGGCGAACCTGCACGGCAGCTTCACCTTCGGCCTCGCCATGATCGGTCCGGTCGCGCTCGAGGCGCTCATCGCCGCGCCGGCGCAATCACGCTGGCGCGTCGTGCGGCAATGGGCGCTGTTCGGCGTGCTCGCGCTCGCAGCCGCGTGCCTCAATCCGTACGGGCCGGAAATGATCGTGGTGACGTTCCGGACCGTCGCGCTCGGCTCGGCGCTGCTCACGATCACCGAATGGCGCCCGCCGGACTTCAGCCATGTAGGCCCCTACGAGATGATCGTCGTCGGCGGCATCGCTGCCGCGCTCTATTACGGCGTAAGATTGCCATGGCTGCGTCTCGTCATGCTGCTCGGCGTGCTGCACCTGAGCCTGTCGCAGGCGCGTCACGCCGATCTGCTCGGCATGCTGGCGCCGATCTTCATCGCGCGGCCGCTGGCAATGCAATTCACCGCGCTGGCGCGCCGCACCGGGAGCGAGGTGCATGCATCCGTCTGGGGCGCGTCGCTGGCCGGCGCAATCCTCGTCGCCGCGCTCGGCCTGACCATGCTGCGGCACGATCTCGCGCCGCCGGCGCACAACACGCCCGCCGCGGCGCTGCGCGCCATCGACGCGGCGAAGGCCGGGCCGATTTTCAACGACTACGATTTCGGCGCCTACCTCGACTTCGTCGGCGTGCCGGCCTTCATCGACGGCCGCACCGAGCTCTACGGCGCCGCCTTCACGCTGCGCTATGACCGCGCGGTGAAGCTGACCAACCTGCCCGACTTCCTGGCGCTGCTCGACGAGAACCACATCCGCACGACGTTGCTTGCGCCCGAGACCCCGGCGGTCGCCCTGCTGGACCGCCTGCCGGGATGGAAACGGGTCTATGCCGACGACGTTGCCGTGGTGCATCAGCGGACCGGCGGCTGACGCGCTGCCAGTTTGATATTGCAACGCAGCAAAAAAGTCGCCACCTTGCCCTGAGCACGGGATGGCGACATGACGGCCGAGACGCCGAAGCGCGATAAACCCTGGATTTTCAGGACCTACGCCGGTCATTCGACCGCGAAGGACTCGAACGCGCTCTATCGCAAGAACCTCGCCAAGGGGCAGACCGGCCTGTCGGTCGCCTTCGATCTGCCGACGCAGACCGGCTACGACTCCGACCACGTTCTTGCGAAGGGCGAGGTCGGCAAGGTCGGCGTGCCGATCAGCCATCTCGGCGACATGCGGGCGCTGTTCGATCAGATTCCGCTCGGCACGATGAACACGTCCATGACCATCAACGCCACCGCGGCGTGGCTGATGGCGCTGTACATCGCGGTCGCAGACGAACAGGGCGCGCCGCGCGCGTCTCTGACCGGAACGATCCAGAACGACATCATCAAGGAATATCTCTCGCGCGGCACCTACGTGTTTCCGCCCGCGCCCTCCATGCGGCTGATCAAGGACGTGGCGATCTTCACCACGTCCGAGCTGCCGAAATGGAATCCGATGAACATCTGCAGCTATCACCTGCAGGAGGCCGGCGCGACGCCGGTGCAGGAACTGGCCTACGCCCTCGCCACCGCGATCGCCGTGCTCGACACGGTGAAGGCGTCCGGCGAGGTCGACCATCAGCAGTTCTGCGAGGTGGTCGGCCGCATCTCGTTCTTCGTCAATGCGGGACTGCGCTTCGTCACCGAGATCTGCAAGATGCGCGCCTTCGTCGACCTGTGGGACGCGATCACGCGCGAGCGCTACGGCGTCACAGATCCGAAGCAGCGGCTGTTCCGCTATGGCGTGCAGGTGAACTCGCTCGGCCTGACGGAGCCGCAGCCGGAGAACAACGTCGCGCGCATCCTCATCGAGATGCTCGCGGTCACGCTGTCCAGGAAGGCGCGCGCCCGCGCCGTGCAATTGCCTGCCTGGAACGAGGCGCTCGGCCTGCCGCGGCCGTGGGACCAGCAGTGGTCGCTGCGCATGCAGCAGATCCTCGCTTACGAGACCGACCTTCTTGAGTATGGCGACATCTTCGACGGCTCGGCCGAGGTCGACCGCAAGGTCGAGGCCCTGAAGCGCGAGGCAAAGGAAGAGCTGCGCCGCATCGAGGAGATGGGCGGCGCGGTCGCGGCGGTCGAGTCGGGTTACATGAAGCAGCAGCTCGTCGAATCGAACACCGCGCGGCTGGAAGCGATCGAGCGCGGCGAGCAGACCGTGGTCGGCGTCAACCGATACGTCGAGAGCGAGCCCTCGCCGCTGACCGGCGGCGTCGAGGCGATCATGACCGTGCCTGAGGAAGCCGAGCGCGACCAGGTCGCGCGGCTGAAGGCCTGGCGCGCCGAGCGCGACGACGACGCCGTCAAGGCCGCGCTTGCGGAGCTCAAGCGCGCGGCGCAAGGCAGCGGCAACATCATGCCGGCCTCGATCAAATGCGCGAAGGCGGGCGTCACTACCGGCGAATGGGGCTGGACCCTGCGCGAAGCGTTCGGCGAATACCGCGCGCCGACCGGCGTCGGCCGCGCCATGCGCAACGACGTCTCGGGCCTCGACGATATCCGTGCGGACGTCGACCGCGTGTCGAAGAAACTCGGCCGCCGGATGACCTTCCTCGTCGGCAAGCCCGGCCTCGACGGCCATTCCAACGGCGCCGAACAGATCGCTGTGCGGGCGCGCGACGCCGGCATGCAGGTGGTGTACGAGGGCATCCGCCTGACGCCGGAAGAGATCGTCGACGCCGCCAGGAAGGAAAAGGCGCACGTCATCGGCCTGTCGATCCTGTCCGGCAGCCACCTGCCGCTGGTGAAGGACGTGGTCGGCCGCATCAAGGACGCGGGGCTCGACGTGCCTGTGGTCGCCGGCGGCATCATCCCGCCGGAAGACGCGGCCGAACTTGAGAAGGCCGGCGTCGCCGCGGTCTATACGCCGAAGGATTTCGAATTGAACCGCATCATGACGGACCTGGTGCGGATCGTTGAGAAGAAGAGCGAGCCGAGCGAAGCGTGACTTGCTTCACCTCTCCCCGCTTGCGGGGAGAGGGTGGCGAGCCGCTTTAGCGGCGAGCCGGGTGAGGGGCCTCTCGGTCTGCTCGGGCTGCGAACGGGGGGGGGGGGGGCGGGGGGGGGGGGGGGGGGCGCAGAGAAGGCGCACCAACACCCCCCGCGCGGGGGGGGGCCCCAGCGCGGGCCGGGGCCGCGGGG
>JBQCFB010000065.1:0-7175 GCA_051959715.1 Pseudolabrys sp. | reverse complement strand
GATCGTGCTGCATGCGGCGAACTTCGGCCTCTATCCGATGAGCAACGGGATCACGAGGCTCGCCGCGCGCTTTTATGGTCAGCCGGAAGCATTGGAAGCGGCCAAAGAGAAGATTGGCGAGCCGATCGAAGCGGAGGAGGCGGACGAGCTCGGCCTGATTACGTTCGCGCGCGAGGATTTCGACTGGGACGACGAGCTGCGCGTCATGATCGAGGAGCGCGCGAGCCAATCGCCCGACGCGCTCACCGGCATGGAAGCCAATCTGCGCTTTGCCGGGCCGGAGACAATGGAAACGAAAATCTTTGGACGGCTGACAGCGTGGCAGAACTGGATCTTCCAGCGGCCGAACGCGGTCGGCGAACACGGCGCGCTCAAGCTCTACGGCTCGGGCGTGAAGCCGGACTATTCGATGGAGCGGGTGTGAGGAGCGCCACTGCCTCTCATTTCCCTCCCCCGTTGTGGGGGAGGGTTAGGGAGGGGGGTAGTTGTTGTGCGGGTCGTGATGACCCCCACCCCCGACCCCTCCCCACAAGGGGGAGGGGAGCCGACCTCAGTGCCCGCACGACAAAAGGACAACTGCCATGAACGTCGCCACCAGCATCGGCAAGGTCGATTATGACGGGCTGATCCCGAACAATGTCGGTCTCGGGCAGGACGTGCGCGTCAAGCGCGCGCTGGAGAAGTGGCATCCCGGCTACATCGACTGGTGGAAGGACATGGGGCCGGAAGGCTTCCAGGAATCGCTCGTCTACCTGCGCACCGCGGTGAGCGTCGATCCGAAGGGCTGGGCCAAATTCGATTACGTGAAGATGCCCGACTACAAGTGGGGCATCCTGCTCGCGCCGCAGGCCGAAGGCCGCACCATTCCGTTCGGCGCGCATGCCGGCGAGCCGGCGTGGCAAGAGGTGCCGGGCGAATACCGCGCCATGCTGCGCCGCCTGATCGTCATCCAGGGCGACACCGAGCCTGCCTCGGTCGAGCAGCAGCGTCATCTCGGCAAGACCGCGCCGTCGCTCTACGACCTGCGCAACCTGTTTCAGGTCAATGTCGAGGAAGGCCGTCATCTCTGGGCGATGGTGTACCTGCTCCAGAAATATTTCGGCACGGACGGCCGCGAGGAGGCGGAGGCCTTGTTGCAGCGCCGCTCGGGCGACGCCGACTCGCCGCGCATGTTAGGGGCCTTCAACGAGAAGACGCCGGACTGGCTGTCGTTCTTCATGTTCACGTATTTCACCGACCGCGACGGCAAGATGCAGCTCGAGGCGCTGGCACAGTCGGGCTTCGATCCCTTGTCGCGCACCTGCCGCTTCATGCTGACGGAAGAGGCGCACCACATGTTCGTCGGCGAGACCGGCGTGACGCGCGTCATCCAGCGCACCTGCGAGGCGATGAAGGAAGCCGGCATCACCGATCCGTTCGACATTGCCCGCGTGCGCAAGCTCGGCGTCATCGACCTGCCGACCATCCAGAAGAAGGCGAACCTGCATTTCTCGCTGACGCTCGATCTGTTCGGCAACGAGATATCGACCAACGCCGCGAACGCGTTCCACGCGGGGCTTAAGGGCCGCTATCGCGAGAACCGGCTGACCGACGACCACAAGCTCGAGACCGCGACCTATCCGGTGCTGCGGCTGATCGACGGCAAGATCCAGAACGAGGACGCGCCGGCGCTCTCCGCGCTCAACATGCGGCTGCGCGACGACTATGTGAACGACGCGAATGTCGGCGTCGGCCGCTGGAACAAGGTGATCGAGAGCTTCGGCATTCCGTTCCAGATCAAGCTGCCGCACGTCGCGTTCAACCGGAACATCGGCGAGTTCTCGAAGGTGAAGGCCGACGTCGACGGCAAGCAGATCAGCGACGCCGAATGGCAGAGCCACCGCAGCGACTTCCTGCCGAACGAGAGCGACAAGGTCTTCATCGAGAGCCTGATGCAGCCGCAATACGAGGCGGGCAAGTTCGCCTCGTGGATCGCGCCGCCCAAGGTCGGCATCGACAACAAGCCGGGCGAATTCGAGTACGTGAAGATCGCGTAGCTTCACTTTGCGCGCGGGGCGCTCGTCGCTTCGCCCTCTCCCCTTGTGGGAGAGGGCATTGAGAGACTCTCCACGCATGATGATGGGTGAGGGGGCTTTCCCCCTCACCCAATCTTTTTGATTGCGCTGCTGCGGGGGCCCTCTCCCACAGGGGGAGAGGGCACGTGCGGCGATGCTTGCGCTCGCGGCTTCCCAGAAAGCGCTCACCCAAACTTCTCGATCACATCCGCCGGGATCGGCGCGGTGGTGATCTGCTCGGGATCGCTCTTGCTGCGCACCATCCAGACGCGGGTCTCCTGGCCTTCGACCATGAGTTCGCCGCCCTTCATGATCTTGTGCTCGACGTCGAACGACGACCGGCGGAATTCGGCGACGCGCGAGACGATCTGAACGGTGTCGCCGAAGGCGCACGGCCGCATGAAATTGCCGCGCGCGTCGACCAGGCCGATGCCGACGATGCCGTAACGCGCGGCGAATTCATGCTGGTTGACGCCGAGCGCGGCCTCGAACAGGCCCCACGAACTGGTGTCGAAGAACTCGAAGAAGCGCGGATTGAAGACGATGCCGGCTGGATCGCAATGCGCCCAGGCGATTTCGAACTCACGCGTGTAGGTGAAGGTGGTCATCGGCCCCGTCTCGTTGCGCGGCACAGGAAGCCCGCCACGCGCGCCGCTGTCAACATCATCGATGCGCGGCAAGGGTTCAGTCGGCGGGAAAAAAATAAGCGCGTTGCCGTTTCCACCAAATCCCCCAGAAGACGGAAACTGCGGCCCCCAAGATTGCGACGAGCGCAACCAGAAGCCACGGGGTCGAGGCTCCCTTGGCCAATGCAACACGATGAGTTGCGATGGCCGCGCTAACGGCGAAATTGATGTACCCAAGCGCCAATAATATGAACCCTGATTTCCACGTAATTTTGGCTCTGACTTGTATGCCTAAGGCGAAAACTGCGAAAATAATCGCAATTAAAAAAGCAAAAAATCGACCAAGGATATCCATGTGCGTGACGTTGAAGTCAGTGACCGTACCGAATGTTCGGACTGAGATTGTCTGAATTCCGGTAACTGACGCCGCCAGACATAACGCGCTGACACAAACGGCAAGAGTTCTTAGTAATCTCATGCGATTTTCGAGGTTCGTCTGTCGCATGGTCATATCTTGTGTCCCGGCCTCACCGCACCTTACGCGGTACTCTAAGCCCTTTGCGAGGCCGTTCCCACTCGGTCAGCCCCTGCGCCTCGATCTCGATCTTTCTCGAGCGGCGCTGTTTGATGCGCTTCGGCGCGACGTCCTCGTGCGGCGAATTGTCGAGCGCGTCCATCAGCCAGTGCAGCTCGTCGTCCGCCGTGACCCAGCGCGAGAACTTGTAGCGCGCGAGCGAGAACGGCCGAGAGAAGGCGAGCATCGATTTCTGCCCGCTCGGCAAACAGTACTCGTGCGAATAGCTCATCGCGAGCTCGCGCACGGATTTGTAGATCGGATCGCGCCAGCGCAGGATCGAATGATTGGTCTTGCTGATCGCGCCGAAGCGGCCGTGTTTCTTGAACACCGCAATGACGTGGTCGTGGTCGGTCGGCCGCGCGCGCAGGTCGACGAGCCAGACCGGCTTGCGGTGAAACATCAGCACCGCGGCGGCGAACAGCGCGCCCTCGGCGCAATGCGCCACGCCGGCCTTCAGCATGCGGCGCGGCGACATGACGGTGTCGCCGTCCGGCTCGAAGTTGACCGGCATGCGGTCGAGGAAGTCCTGGATCTTCTGCGGCGTGCCGAGGCGGGCGAACAGGCGCCGCTCGGCCGGGGTCAGCAGGTCGTTCAGGGCTTTCGGCGGCGGCATTCGCGATGGACTCAGGTTCCCGGCCGTCACGGCCCTCGAGTGCCCTGTTTGCCATGGCCGGAGCGCCGGGACACGCGAGACCGGCGTTCTCCACAGAGCGGGTTCCGCAGGAAAGGCGTTCCCTTTCCCGGAGGGCGGAGGGCAGATTTCTTCTTATTTTCCGGCACTTATTGCCGGTCGGACGGGGCGGCTTCTATCTAAAGGGGCCATAGAGAGCCGGAGTGCCCCGTCATGACCGATTTTCCCTACGAACCGCACGGCCTCGGGCCGCAGCAGTCGGTCGAAAGCTGGCTGATCGCCATCGCCTCGGCGCTGGTGGCGTTGATCGCCATCGGCGTGCTGCCGCGCGTACTGCTGGGGTAGTCATGACGTCCTTCGCACTCCCCAAGACCGCGCCCTTCTCCGAGGAGGACGTCGACCTTTTGAACCGCGTCGTCGGTCCGGCGACGCCGGTGCAGCGCGCCTGGCTGGCCGGTTTCCTGGCGGGCGTCGAGGCCGCGCATTCCGGCGAAGGTTTTGCCGGCGCGGAAGCCGCGGCGCCGCCGCGCGCGGCCGAGCCGCTCACCATCATCTACGCCAGCGAGTCCGGCAATTCGGAGAAGCTCGCCGGCGACATGGCCAAGCAGGCGCGCAAGCTCGGCTTCAAGCCGAGCGTCGTCGACATGGCCGATCTCGAACTCGCGAGCCTGACCAAGGCCAAGCGCATCGTCGTCATCGCCGCGACCTGGGGTGAGGGCGAGCCTCCGGGCCGCGCGACGCGCGTCTACAATGAATTGATGGGCGAGGGCGCGCCGCGCCTCGACGGCGTCCAGTTCGGCGTGCTGGCGCTCGGCGACACCGCCTATGCCGAGTTCTGCGCGGTCGGCAAGAAGATCGACGAGCGTCTCGAAGCGCTCGGCGCCAAGCGCGTTGCGGACCGCGTCGACTGCGATCTCGACTTCGCGGAGCCTGCGTCCACGTGGATCGAAGGCGCGCTCAAGGCCCTTGCGCCGGCCGATCTCGGCAAGGCCAAGGTCATCTCGGTCGATTTCGGCGGCAAGCAAGTCGCCTCGCCCAACACCGACATCGTCGAGGCGGAGGTGACCGAGCACGTCAACCTCAACTCGTCGCGTTCGGCGAAGGAGACCGTCCACGTCGCGCTGAGCTTCGACAATGGTGCGCCGGCCTACGAGCCGGGCGCCGCGCTCGACATCTATCCCGAGAACGATCCGGCCTATGTCGACGACCTGCTCAGGCTCGCCGGCGTCAAGGACGACGCGCTGCGCCAGGACTTCCTGACCGCGCGCGACGTGACGACCCTGTCGGTCAAGTCGATCGAGACTTACGCCGCCTCGACCGGACACCAGTTCGTCAAGCAGCTCATCGCCGACGGCCATGCCCGCGACTGGACCAACGGCCGCCAGCTCATCGACCTGATCGGCACCTTCCCGATCACGCTCGATGCCGAGCGCCTGCGCGCGCTGACGCGTCCGCTGGCGCCGCGCGCCTATTCGATCGCGTCGTCGCGCAAGGAAGTCGGCGACGAGGCGCATCTGCTCGTCTCCGCCGTGCGCTACGAGAGCCACGGCCGCGACCGCAAGGGCGTCGCCTCGAACTACGTCGCCGAGCGGCTGAAGAAGGGCGCGCGCCTGCGTGTCAAGGTGAAGCCCAACAAGCACTTCGCCCTGCCGGCCGCCGACAAGGACATCATCATGGTCGGCCCGGGCACCGGCGTCGCGCCGTTCCGCGCCTTCGTGCAGGAGCGCCGCGCTGTCGAGGCCACCGGCAAGAGCTGGCTGTTCTTCGGCGACCGCTCGTTCACCCACGACTTCCTCTACCAGCTCGACTGGCAGGATGCGCTCAAGGACGGTTCGCTCTCCCGCATGGACGTCGCCTTCTCGCGCGACCAGCTCGACAAGGTCTATGTCCAGCACAAGATCTGGGAGCAGCGGCGCGATCTCGTCGACTGGCTGGAGAACGGCGCGCACTTCTATGTCTGCGGCGACGCCAAGAGCATGGCCAAGGATGTCCGCGCCATGCTGGTCAACGCCTATGCCGACGTGAAGACATTGTCGGCCGAGGGCGCCGAGCAGGCGGTCAGTGCACTCGAGCGCGACAAGCGCTATCTTCAGGACGTGTATTAGACCGACCGCGCCCTTTCACTGTGGTCATCGTCCGCGAACGCGGACGATCCAGTACTCCCGGTCTTTGCGATACCGTGAAGCCCTTGGATACTGGATGCCCCGCTTTCGCGGGGCATGACGCCGAGGGCTATGGAGATTTCAGTGGCCGACAAAAAAGAACTGACTGCGATGGAGCACCTCAAGGCGCGGAGCCGCTATCTGCGCGGTGACCTCGCCGAGGACATGGCCGATCCGATGACCGGCGGCGTGTCCGAGGACAGCCAGCAGCTCCTCAAGTTCCACGGCATGTATCTGCAGGACGACCGCGACCTCCGGCCCGAGCGCGCGAAGAAGAAGCTGGAGAAGGCCTTCGGCTTCATGATCCGTGTCCGCCTGCCGGGCGGCGTCATCACGCCGAAGCAGTGGCTGGCGCTCGACGACATCGCGCAGACCTACGCCGGCGACACGCTGCGGCTGACGACGCGGCAGACCTTCCAGCTTCACGGCGTGCTCAAGTTCAACGTCAAGACGGCGCTGAAGGCGATCAACGCCGTGGCGCTCGACACCATCGCGGCCTGCGGCGACGACAATCGCGGCGTCATGGCGGTGTCGAATCCGCACCAATCGAAGATCCACGCCGAGGCGTTCGATCTCGCCTGCCGCACGTCGCTGCATTTCAAGCCGCAGACGCACGCCTATTACGAGATCTTCCTCGACGGCGAGAAGGTCGCCGGCGAGGGCGAGCGTGACGACGTCGAGCCGATCTACGGCAAGACCTACCTGCCGCGGAAATTCAAGATCGGCTTCGCCGTGCCGCCGTCGAACGACATCGACGTGTTCGCGCAGGATCTCGGCTTCATCGCCATCGTCGGCAAGAAGGACGTCATCGAAGGCTGGAACGTCTCGGTCGGCGGCGGCATGGGCATGACGCATGGCGAGCCGGAGACCTATCCGCGCACCGGCGACGTGCTCGGTTTCTGCCGCACCGAAGACCTGATGAAGGTCGCGGAGGCGATCGTCACCATCCAGCGCGACTGGGGCGACCGCACCAACCGCAAGCATGCGCGGCTCAAATACACGCTCGACGACAACGGCGCCGACAAGTTCCGCGCCGAGATCGCCAAGCGCGCCGGCAAGCCGCTCGAGAAGGCGCGGCCCTACACGTTCACCTCGAACGGCGACCGCTATGGCTGGACGCAGGGC
>JBQCFB010000064.1:0-7912 GCA_051959715.1 Pseudolabrys sp. | reverse complement strand
TGGGGCGCATCAGGTAGTCGTTGACCCCGATCTCCAGCCCGCGCAGGAGCCGCGCATTGTTGTCCGGCTCGGCGACCGCGAGGATCGGAACGTTGCGGGTCCGCTCCAGCGAACGGATCTGGCTGCACAGGCGCAGGCCGTCGAAGTTCTCCAGCCCGAGCGAGACGATGACGAGCTCGTAATTGCCTTCGGCGGTGTGGAACAGCGCCTCGCTCGGCTCGGTCTCGATGTCCACGGTGTGCTCGGTCGCCAGCATGGAGGCGATCCGCTCGTAGGAGCTCTTGCGGTCGTCGACGAGCAGGACGCGCCCGCCCCGGCCGGTTTCCGCCACGGCGTCGCGCGACGGGCTTTCGATGCCGATCTCGAGCGAGGTCTGCGCGCGCATGCGCAGTTCGTCGGTGACCATTTTGAGGCGCGACAGCGAGCGCACGCGCGACACGAGCGCGATGTCGCTCACCGGCTTGGTCAGGAAATCGTCGGCGCCGGCCTCCAGGCCGCGCACGCGGTCGGACGGCTGATCGAGCGCCGTCACCATCACCACCGGGATGTGGTGCGTCGTCGGATTGGACTTGAGCCGGCGGCAGACCTCGAAGCCGTCCATGTCCGGCATCATGACGTCGAGCAGGACGATGTCGCATTCCGCGCGCTCGCACATGGCCAGCGCGTCGGCGCCGTTGAAAGCCGTGCAGACGTCGAAATATTCGGCCGACAGCCGCGCCTCGAGCAGCTTGACGTTGGCAGGAACGTCATCGACGACCAAGATACGCGCACTCATCGAACCCGTCCCCTCACGCAGCTCCCAGGAAATGGCGCACGGTCTCGATGAACTTGCCCACCGAGATCGGCTTGGACAGATAGGCCTCGCAGCCGCCCTCGCGGATGCGCTCCTCGTCTCCCTTCATCGCAAAAGCCGTCACCGCCACCACGGGGATCGCCTTCAGCTCGGGGTCGTCCTTCAGCCACTTCGTCACTTCCAGGCCGGACACTTCCGGCAACTGGATATCCATCAGGATCAGGTCGGGCCTGTGCTGGCGCGCGAGGTCGAGTGCCTCGATGCCGTTACGGGTGCCGACCGTTCCGTATCCATGCGCCTCGAGCAGGTCGTGGAAGAGCTTCATATTGAGCTCGTTGTCTTCCACGATCAGGACGGTTTTCGACATGTTCCCCGCCCAATCTGTCCCCAAGGCGCTGATCGCCCGACGCGGGCAGCGTCGCTTTGGCGCACGCGCTCGGGCATGATCGGCAAGAACCCTAGTGCCGATTTCTTTAGGAAAGGCAAATCCGACCAATGAAAGGACGTTCCGGCGAGGCCCGCGCTGCGGCAGAAGCGCTTGCTATTCAGGCGCTTAGCTATATTGCGGGCGACGGCGAGCGATTGGGGCGTTTCCTCTCTTTGACCGGCATCGGGCCGGCGGAGATTCGCACCGCTGCGCGCGAGCCCGGCTTCCTCGCCGGCGTGCTCGAATACCTTGCCGGCGACGAGCGCCTGCTGACCGAATTTGCAAAGGACGTCGGTTACGAACCGTCGACCGTCGAAGCCGCCCGCCTCGCGCTCGGCGGCTCATCCTGGGAGCGCGAGATCCCGTGAACGGCTTCTGCCGGGACTGCCTGAAGGACGTCACCGGCACCGCCACCCGCTGCCGGAGCTGCGGCTCGCCGCGCCTGCTGCGCCATCCGGCGCTCGACGCTCTCACCATCGGCCATGTCGACTGCGACGCATTCTACGCCACGATCGAGAAGCGTGATGACCCGTCCCTCGCCGACAAGCCCCTGATCGTCGGCGGCGGCAAGCGCGGCGTCGTCTCGACCGCCTGCTACATCGCCCGCACCTACGGCGTGCGCTCGGCCATGCCGATGTTCCAGGCGCTGGCGCGCTGCCCGCATGCTGTCGTCGTCAAGCCGAACATGGCGAAGTACGTCGAGGTCGGCCGCGAGGTGCGCAAGCGGATGCGCGACCTGACGCCGCTGGTCGAGCCTTTGTCGATCGACGAGGCCTTCCTCGACCTGACCGGCACGGAGCGGCTGCACGGCATGAGCGCGGCGCGGGCGCTGGCGCGCTTTGCCCGCGAGGTCGAGCGCGACGTCGGCATCACCGTCTCGATCGGGCTCTCGGCCAACAAGTTCCTGGCCAAGATCGCCTCCGATCTCGACAAGCCGCGCGGCTTCGCCGTCCTGTCGCCTGAAGAAGCGCCGGCCTTTCTGGCGCCCAAGCAGGTCGGCTTCATTTACGGCGTCGGCGCGGTGAGCGCGGCCAAGCTCGCCAATGACGGCTACAGGCTCATCGCCGACCTGCAACGCGCCGACGCGCGCGACCTGATGCGACGCTACGGCGAGGAAGGCCTGCGCCTGTCGCGGCTCGCCCGCGGCGTCGACGACCGCAAGGTCGATCCCGAGCGCGAGACCAAGAGCGTCTCGGCGGAGACGACGTTCGACCGCGACATTGGCGACTTCCGGCCGCTCGAGCAGCACCTCTGGCATCTGTGCGAGAAGGTGTCGCGGCGGCTCAAGGCGCAGGGCCTCGCCGGCGCGACGGTGACGCTCAAGCTCAAGAGCGCCGACTTCAAGATCAGGACGCGCGCGCGCTCTCTGGCCGCCCCGACCCAGCTCGCCGCGCGCATCTTCGCGGCCGGCCGCGATCTCCTCAAGAACGAGACGGGCGCGACGCGCTTCCGCCTCATCGGCATCGGCGTCAGCCATCTCGACGAAGGCGGAGGCGACGACCTCGCTGACATGATCGACCTCCGCACGGCCAAGGCCGAACACGCGGTCGACGCGCTGCGCACGAAGTTCGGCCGCGACGCGGTCGTAAAGGGCCTGGCGATCGAGGAGGAGTGAGAAGCGCCGAGCGCGTCACAGCACTGTCACCGCCGCGCTGTCGATGGCGTAGCGGGCGTGGCGGAAATCGCGGATGCCCCTCAGGCTGTCACCGTCCCACTCCAGAAGGATGAAATAGGACGGCGGCGCGCCGGGATCGCGCGGATTGCGCACCAGCGCCGCGGCGCGCCCGTCGACCATACCCGCGACGAGCTGCCAATCGTCGGCGCGGCTGTAATTCGTGAAATAGCGCGCAACCTCCAGCCCGACCAGCGGCTGCCGCGACACGAGATCGAGCCGCACGTCCTCGGCCAGCAGCGCGCGCAGCGCGTCGAAATCGCGCGCGTTGAAGCGATCGATATAGGCGGCGAGCCGCGCCCGCTCGGCGCCGCTCAATGACGGCGGTGCAACGTCGTCCTCCTCGCGCGCGAGCACGCGAAGCCGCGCGCGGCCGCGATGCAGCGCGGCCTTCACAGCGGGGATTGTCGCATCCATCACCGCGCTTATCTCGTCGAGCGAATAGCCGAGGACGTCCATGAGGATGACGCTCGATCGCTGCGCGACCGGCAGGCGCATGAAGGTGCGCAGGCTCGTGGCCGCGATCTCGCGGTCCTGCAGGGGGCTGAAGGGGTCGACCATGACGTCCGGATCCTCGTCCGAATGCGTCTGCGCCTGACGTGCGCGGCGGCGGAGGAAATCCAGCGCCGCATTGTGCGCGATGCGAAACAGCCAGCCTTCCGGATTGGCGAGCGGCTCCGCCGGCGGCGACGCCTCCAGCGCCTTGATCAGCGCGTCCTGGAGGACATCCTCGCCGTCGATCACCGATCCGGTCATGCGGGCGCAATAACGATGCAGCTTCGGCCGCGTGGCGGCGACCAGCCGGGCAAAGTCCTGCCGGTCACCACCTGCTGCGGACGCCTCGCTCATCGCTCGATCATGCGGTAGTCGCCGACGATCGTCGCCTCCGCCGACACCGGCTCCTCGAGGCAGCGCTCCTTGATGCCGCTCTGGAACGCCTTATGCGCGTCGAGCTGCGGCAGAGGGCTGGTGTCGCCGTCCGTTTCGACGACGTGCGCGAAGCTACCGTCGGACATCGCCAGGACGAGATAGCGAACCCCGTCGGGGGTCTTGGCGCGCAGGTCCCTGAACACGGTTTCGATCAGCGCGCGGTTCCGCGCCACCGCCTCGGGCTTCACCTTGTAGCGTATCAGTCGCCGCTTCATGTCCATCCTCCGTGGCGCGCCGGCCTTTTGCGGCCGGCTCTCGGTGGAAAGACGATTCCCGAGGCACAAAGGATTCGGGGCCGCCGGACTATTTTTCAGCGGGCGGCGGCAGCCGCTACTTGCAGGGCTTCTCCTTCTTCATCTCCAGCGAGGTCATGTCGCCGGAAATGGTGAAGTCGTTGTAATCGAGCACGAGCTTGCGCGAGATGCCGTTCTCGTAAAGCTCGAAGGCGATGACGTAGACGGGCGTCTGCTCGCCCTTGCGCCGCTCTGAATCGGCGAGCTTGTCGAAATAGCTGATCGTCACCGGCCAGCGCGTCAGCTTGTCGAGCGCCGGCACATTGGCGGCCGCGTCGGACGGCTTGTGCTCGCCGGGCAGGATCGGTTTTCCGATCAAGGTGAACGTGTTGTAGAGCTTCTCGCCGGTCTCCGAGCCGTCATAGACGGGCAGTTCGAGCATGTTCTGGCCGCTGCGCGCGGCCGCGATGATGCGGCGCATATGCTCGGTCGGGAAGACGGCGTCCGGCGGCATCCGCAGCGCCTTGTGCTTGGGCTTCGACAGGCTGATCGCCACCGCCTTGGCGCGGCGCTCCGCCTCGCCGTTCACGGGATCGCCGGTCTTGTCGTTGGTCCGCGTCTGCGACGAGAAGCGGAACGCCTTCGCCTTGGCGTCCTCCCAGGTCGTCGAGTTCAGGTCGCTCAGCACCGACTTGCCCTCGCCGGAATCGAGCTCGGACAGCTGGCGGAATTTCAAGTCGTAGCCGTCGCAGGCATTCCCGGAGAAGTCGTAGAGGATGCGGCCGCGCACCGAGGCGACGCCGCGCGTGCCGTGCGACTTCAGGAGCTTGAGATCGTAGACGGCGCGGTGCGGCGCTAGCGTCACGGCATCGGCCGGCAAGGCGCCGCTGGCCGGCAAGGCGCCGGCGGCGGGGATGGTCGCGGTCGCGGCGAGCGCCGCGGCAAACAGCAGGCGCGGAAGAAGGGAAAGGGTCATCGCGGCTCGGTCTCCCGGGGCTTGGCCGACGACACTGAAATGCGAGGATCGCGGCAGGATAGAGGCCGCCCCCTGCCCCGGCAACGGGCCCAGCTTGCGCCGTCCCCAGCGATCGGCCAAGGATCGCCTAAAGCCCAGTCAGGAAAGAGGGAAAGTCATGGCCGGATCCGTCGAACAGAAGCTCGCATCGCTCGGCATCACCCTGCCCACGCCGGCGGCGCCGGTCGCCAATTACGTCGCCTTCGTCAGGAGCGGCAACCTGCTCACCGTGTCAGGCCAGCTCTGCTTCGGCGCGGACGGCAAGCTCGTCGCCAAGGGCCAGCTCGGCGGCGCGGTGTCGATGGAGGACGGCGTCAAGGCGGCGCGCGCCTGCGCCATCAATCTCATCGCCCAGGTGAAGGCCGCGGTCGGCGATCTCGACAAGGTCGTGCGCGTCGTGCGCCTCGGCGGCTTCATCAACTCGGCGCCCGGCTATGGCGACGGACCGAAGGTGATGAACGGTGCATCCGACCTGATGGTCGAAGCGTTCGGCGACAAGGGCCGTCATGCGCGCTCGACCGTCGGCGTCGCGGCGCTGCCGGCCGAGGCCGCGGTCGAGGTCGAGGGCACGTTCGAGGTGGCCTGAGCGCGATGGTCCTACGCTGGCTCACGGCGCGTCCGATCGCCCATCGCGGGCTGCACGAGGCCGCGCGCGGGGTGATCGAGAACACCGCGTCGGCGTTTGAGGCGGCGATCGCCGGCGGCTTCGGCATCGAGTGCGACGTGCAGGTCTCGCGCGACGGCGAGGCCATGGTGCACCACGACCCCCAGCTCGGCCGGCTGACGATCGGCAGCGGCCCCCTGTCGGTGCTGACCGCGGCGGAGCTCAAGGTCGTCGATTTCCGCGCCAGTCCCGACCGCATGCTCACGCTCGCCGAACTCTGCGCGCGCGTCGCCGGCCGGGTGCCGATCCTGATCGAGATCAAGAGCCGGTTCGACGGCGACATGACGCTGACGCGTCGCGTCGCCGAGGTGCTGACGGGCTATGCCGGACCGGCCGCGGCCATGTCGTTCGATCCGGCGATTGTCGCAACGTTGCGCGACATCGCCCCTGCGCTGACGCGCGGCATCGTCGCCGAGCGGCGCTACGCCCATGCGGACTGGGCCGCGATGACGCCGGGCCAGAAGCGCAGCCTCGCCTTCCTCCTGCACGCCCCGCGCACGCGGCCGCATTTCGTCGCCTGGGCGGTGCGCGATCTGCCCGCCGCGGCGCCCCTGATCGCGCGCCGCGTTTTCGGCCTGCCGCTCCTGACGTGGACGGTACGCTCGCCCGACGATCGCGCGCGGGCGGCGCGCTACGCCGATCAGGCGATCTTCGAGGGTTTCACGCCGGAACCGGCCGGGAACAGGGAGACCGACCAGGCCGTTTCGTCGAAGACAGCTTCAGGACAAGGATACGCCCCGTGATCATCCGCTCGACGATCGCCATCTGCGCCGCGCTTGCCATCCTCGGCGCCGCCCCGGCGCTGGCCGTGCCCGCGCAGACCGGCACGGTCATGCTCGCGGCCAAGAAGAAAAAGCACGTCGTTCGCCGCTACCGCGCGCCCGCGCCGCAGGGCCAGATCGCCTGCGGCCCGGCCGGGTGCCACCGCATTCCGCCGAACTGCTCCGTGCGGGGCACGACGCTAGACTGGCGCGGCAATCCGACCGGCGTCGACGCCGTTTATTGCCGCTGACGGCAAAAGGCAGCCCCGTTTTCCGATTTCAGGCGTAAAGTCGGGCTAGAACAGCCCCGATGACCGTCGAACTCCGCATCCGCATTGCGTCTTCGCTCGCCGAGGTCCCCGCCGCCGCGTGGGACGCCTGTGCCGCGTCTTCCACTGAATTCTCAACACGAGGACAAGTCGACAACCCATTCGTTTCGCACGCCTTCCTGTCCTCTCTTGAACAGTCGAAATCGGTCGGCCCACGCACCGGCTGGCAGCCGCAGCATCTGATCGCGGAAACCGCTGCTGGCGACATCCTCGGCGTCGCCCCCTGCTACGCCAAGAGCCACTCCAAGGGCGAATACGTCTTCGACCACGGCTGGGCCGACGCCTTCGAGCGCGCCGGCGGCGACTACTATCCGAAGCTCCAGGTGGCCGTGCCGTTCACGCCGGTGACCGGCCCCCGCCTGCTCGCCCGGCCCGGTGACATGGCGGAGAGCGTGCGCGGTGCACTCGGCGATGCGCTCGCCGAGATCACCAAGGCGAACGGCCTCTCCTCCGCGCACGTGACGTTCCTGACCAAGCCGGAATGGGACCTGCTCGGCGCACGCGGCTATCTCCAGCGCACCGATCAGCAATTCCACTGGGAGAACGCGGGCTACGCGACCTTCGACGACTTCCTCGCCGCGCTCAATGCGCGCAAACGCAAGACGATCCGCCGCGAACGCAAGGAAGCGGTCGCGCCCGGCATCACCCTGCACTGGCTGACGGGCACCGACCTCACCGAAGAGGTCTGGGACGCGTTCTTCGCCTTCTACATGGATACCGGCTCACGCAAATGGGGCCGGCCCTATCTGACGCGCGAATTCTTCTCCATCGTCGGCGGGACAATGGCCGACCGCATCCTGCTGGTCATGGCCAAGCGCAATGGGCGCTACATCGCCGGCGCCATCAACTTCATCGGCGCGGACACGCTCTACGGCCGCAACTGGGGCGCGGTCGAGCACCACCCGTTCCTGCATTTCGAGGTCTGCTACTACCAGGCCATCGACTATGCGATCGCCAACAAGCTCGCGCGCGTCGAGGCCGGCGCGCAGGGCGAGCACAAGCTGGCGCGCGGCTATCTGCCCGCCCCCACCTATTCGGCGCATTACGTCGCCCATGCGGGCCTGCGCCGGGCCATCGACGACTACCTC
>JBQCFB010000063.1:0-4214 GCA_051959715.1 Pseudolabrys sp. | reverse complement strand
CGCATGCTCAAGGGCACGTCCAAGTTCGGCGCCGAGCTCGACAGCCTCGCCGACTTCGTCAATTTCGGCGTCGCGCCGGGGCTCATCCTCTATTTCTGGGGATTGCACGAACTGAAGTCGGTCGGCTGGATCGCCGCCATGGTGTTCGCGATCTGCGCCGCGCTCAGGCTCGCCCGCTTCAACGTGATGATCGACGATCCGAACAAGCCGGCCTGGGCGGCCGACTTCTTCACCGGCATCCCGGCGCCGGCCGGCGCCATCACGGTGCTGCTGCCGATCTACCTCAACTTCCTCGGCCTGCCGAACGGCCTCGTCACCGCCTGGGTGGTGCTGTTCTACACGCTCGCCATCGCGCTCCTGATGGTGTCGCGGCTGCCGGTCTATTCCGGCAAGCGCATCGGCAAGCGCGTGCCGCCGGAGGGCGTGCTGCCCGTCTTCGTGGCTGCGGTGCTCTTCGTCGCGCTGTTGATCAGCTATCCGTGGATCGTGCTGACGATCGGCACCATCGCCTATCTGGCGTGCCTGCCGCTCGGCTGGAACTCCTATCGGCAGAACGTGCGCCGCGACGCGGCTGCCGCGCGGGCGGCGACCGCCGCGGCCACGCCGGGCGAGCCCTATCAGCCGAGCCCGCCGATCGCGGACGACGACGAGCGCCCGGCGCGGCTCAACTGAAGGCGCCGTCGCGCCGGCGTCAAGCCGCCTATTTTCCGTATTCCATTTTCAGCGTGCGCAGCGCATTGGCATAGGCGAATGCCGCGAGCTGGCATTCGGCCACGAACTGCTGCTTCAGTACCGGCTGTTCTTCATACTTCGCGCACTCGCTCACGAGCTTCTTGATCGTCGTATCGCGCGCGTATTGCCGCGCGCAGAACGCGATCACTTCGTTTTTGACCGCCAGGCGTTCCTCGCCTTCGGCATCCGAGGCGTCGAGCATCTGCATCCTGACCTCGCAGTCGTCGGCCGCTTTTGCGGCGGTGTTCTCAGACGTGCGTCCCGGCTTTGATTGCTGAGCCGCGGCCGGAGCGGCCACTGCGACGGCGATGAGCATGCAAACGCCGACGAAGACGACCCGTATCATCGCCCATTCTCTCCGGCCGATTGCGTCAAGCCTCAGCGGTTGCGATAGCCGTCGGTGCCAAGTGGATAGCCCGGCATGATGTCGTAAGGATGCGCCCAGCCGGGCAGGGCTTCCATGCGCTTGAGCCAGGCGCCGATCGCAGGATGGTCCTTGACGATGTCGAAGCCGAACTCTTCCGCCGGGTAAAAGAGATAGCCTGTCATCGACACGTCGGCGATGGTCGGCCGGTCGCCTATGAGAAATGGCGACTTCGCAAGCCGCTTCTCGACGATGCCGAGATTGCCGAGTGCGCGGCCTTTCAGGAATTCCAGGACCGTCGGGTCGCCGGCCGGCTTCGCGATCGTCTTGAGGAAGCGATAGGGGCCGAGGAAGCCGTTGACCTTCTGATTGTCGAAAATGATCCAGCGCAGCGCCTCGAGCTCCTCGTCCTCGCCCTGCGGCAGGAACTTGCCGCTCCTGCGCGCGAGATAGGTGAGGATGACGCCCGACTGCGAGAGCTTCTTGCCCCGCTTGGTGTCGACGAGAACGGGTGCTTCGCCCATCTCGTTGATATTCTCGCGATAGTCCGGCGTGCGCTGGACCATGCCCTTGAAGAAGTCGACCCATTTCGGCTGCCAGTCGGCGCCGATCAGGTTGAGCATCAGCGCCGCGCGATAGGCGTTGCCGGACTGCGCGAAACAATAAAGTTCGTATTCGGCCATCGGTCTCCCCGTTTCGTTTCTATCGCGACAGCTTCACCGGCGTACCGGACGCCGACGTGCCGCTGAACTGGCTGCTGGAGAACGTCAGTGTCCCGAGCATGGTGTTGTCGTCGTCGCTGATCGTCAATCCGTTCTCGCCGATGGCCCAATGGCGGCTGAGATAGAAGCGGTCCGGGCAGCCGCCTTCCGGTGAGATCGTGCCGGTCAACGCGCCCGGGCTGCCCGAAAAGTTCATGCCGCAGGGCGGGGCGTTGGGCGCGGTCAACACCCAGCGTCCGTTCATGCTTTCGGGCGCCGGCGTCGATGCGCCGGACAGGAGGCTCGGGCCGCCGGCGCAGCCGGCGAGCGTGAAGGCAAGACACGCGGCGGCGGCGCGACGCATCACTTCATCGTCGGGATGACGAACTCGGCGCCTTCCTTGGTGCCGGTCGGCCAGCGCGAGGTGACGGTCTTGGTCTTGGTGTAGAAGCGGATCGAGTCCGGGCCGTGCTGGTTCAGGTCGCCGAAGCCGGAGCGTTTCCAGCCGCCGAACGTGTAGTAGGAGAGCGGCACGGGGATCGCGAAATTGACGCCGACCATGCCCACCTCGACACGCTTGACGAAGTCGCGCGCCGTGTCGCCGTCGCGGGTGTAGATGGCGACGCCGTTGCCGTATTCGTGGTCCGAGGGCAGACGCACCGCCTCCTCGTAGTCTTTCGCGCGCACGACCGACAAGACCGGACCGAAGATCTCTTCCTTGTAGATATTCATGTCCGGCGTGACGTTGTCGAACAGGCAGCCGCCCATGAAGAAGCCGTTCTCATAGCCCTGCATCTTGAAGCCGCGGCCGTCGACGACGAGCTTGGCGCCTTCCTTGACGCCCTGGTCGACGTAGCTCTTGACGCGATCGAGCGCCTGCTTGGTCACCAGCGGGCCGTAATCGGCGCCCGCATCGGTCGAGGGTCCGATCTTAAGGCTCTCGACGCGCGGGATCAGTTTCTTCATCAGTGCGTCGGCCGCCTTCTGGCCGACCGGCACCGCGACCGACACCGCCATGCAGCGTTCGCCGGCGGAGCCGTAGCCGGCGCCGATCAGCGCATCGACCGCCTGGTCCATGTCCGCGTCCGGCATGACGATCATGTGGTTCTTCGCGCCGCCGAAGCACTGGACGCGCTTCCCGTTGGCGCAGCCGGTCGCGTAGATGTATTCCGCGATCGCCGAGGAGCCGACGAAGCCGATCGCCTTGACGCGCGCATCGTGGAGCAGCGTGTCGACCGCCTCCTTGTCGCCGTTGACGACGTTGAGGATGCCCGGCGGCAGGCCGGCCTCGAGGAACAACTCGGCAATGCGCATCGGCACGGACGGGTCGCGCTCCGACGGCTTGAGGATGAAGGCATTGCCGCAGGCGATCGCCGGCGCGCACTTCCATAAGGGGATCATCGCCGGGAAGTTGAACGGCGTGATGCCGGCGACGACGCCGAGCGGCTGCCGCAGCGAATAGAGGTCGGTGCCGGGTCCGGCGCTGTCGGAGAACTCGCCCTTCATCAGGTTCGGAATGCCGCAGGCGAACTCGACGACCTCAAGGCCGCGCTGGATGTCGCCCTTGGCGTCGGGGAAGGTCTTGCCGTGCTCGGACGACAGGAGCCGAGCGAGGTCGTCATATTCCTTCTGGATCAATTCCAGAAACTTGAACATCACGCGCGCGCGGCGCTGCGGATTGGTTGCGGCCCAGGTCGGCTGCGCGGCCTCGGCATCGGCAATGGCGTGCTCGACCTCGGAGTGCTTGGCCAGCGCCACCTTGGCCTGGACCTCGCCGGTGTTGGGGTCAAACACGTCGGCGAAGCGGCCGGAGGCGCCCTTGACGGTCTTGCCGCCGATGAAATGACCGATCTCGCGCATCTTGGTTTGCTCCTCCGCACGCAGGCTTTTGGGTCCCGGCCTGGATGGCCGGATTCGGGGTGTTTTACCTCATTTCCGGCCGCGGTCACGGGGCCTTGGGCCGGGCGGCGGCGGTTTTCCTTCACCTTCGGTTAGGCTTTACCGCTCCTTAATGACGGCAGTCTAGGGTCGGAGCGCGGCGCCGTTTTGACGCCGCGCAAGCTGTCCGCGTTCGGGTGGGTCACGGCATGGATATCGCAACAAGTCTGGGTCTGCTGGCCGGCATCGCCGTGACCACCACGGTCATCCTGATGGGCGGCGACCTGCACATGTTCGTCAGCGAGCATGCCGCCATCGTCATCTTCGGCGGCTCGTTCGCCGCGACCCTGATCCGCTTTCCGCTGTCGGCGATCGGCCATGGCCTGCCGCTCGGCGCGCGTTTCGCCTTCACCATGCGGCGCATGAGCCAGCGCGAGCTCGTCGACGAGATCGCCGGCATCGCCGACATCGCCCGCAAGCAGGGCCCGATCGGCCTGGAAAAGGTCGAGGTCGATGATCCCTTCCTCGCCAAGGGCATC
>JBQCFB010000062.1:0-12472 GCA_051959715.1 Pseudolabrys sp. | reverse complement strand
GGTCCAGTCCCAATACGGCGTGCGCATGGTCGCCTTGGGATGGCGCTCGCGCGCGCGCGGCGACGCGGCGGTGAAGCCGAGGCCGGGCGGCGTCATCAGGCCCTTCTGCGAGCCGGCCATGGCGACGTCGACGCCCCAGCCGTCCATGTCGAACGGCACGCAGCCGAGCGAGGCGACCGTGTCGACCATCAGCAGCGCATCGTGGCCGGCGGCGCGGACCGCCTCGCCGATCGCCTTGATGTCGTTGACGACGCCCGAAGCCGTGTCGATCTGCGCGACGAGGATGGCCTTGATCTCGCCCTTCGCGTCCTGTCGCAGCCGCGCCTCGACCGCTTCCGGCCTGACCGCGCGGCGGAAATCGCCGGGCAGCACTTCGACCTCGGCGCCGAGCATCTTCGCCGCATCGCCCCAGCCGATGGCGAAGCGGCCGCTCTCGAGCACCAGCACCTTCTCGCCGCGCGAGAGCACGTTGGTGAGCGCCGCCTCCCACACGCCGTGGCCGTTGGCGGCGTAGATGTAGGTCTGCCCCTGCGTGCGGAAGATCTTTTTCAGATCAGCGAGCAGGCCGTCGGTGAGCGCGACCATCGGCCCGGCATAGATGTCGACCGCGGGCCGGTGCATGGCGGCGAGCACGGCGTCGGGAATGACGGTCGGGCCCGGTATGGCGAGGAATTCACGGCCGGCGGCAAGGGACATGGGGGCTCTTACAGGATTGCAAAACAGGAACGATGCGGCTCATGCCTAGCACGTCCCGCGCGCGGGTTTGGATCACGAATCCTCATGGGAGATATCAATGCGCGTTGAGGGCGCCTACTCGGCGGCGACCTGCGACAGCTCGCCGGCGGCGGCCATGCGATCGTGCAGCGCGATCGAATCGAGGTCGAAGCCGTTTGGCCAGGTGAGCGTGCCGAATTCCAGAAACACCCGGCGAAACATGCCGGGATCGCGCAGCGGCTCGACCATCACGCCGCCTTCCGCCAACATGCCGGAAAAATCGTGCACGCCCTGCTTGCCGTTGGAGAACCGAATAAAGAGCCGATGCGCGTCGAGCGCGCGCGCCTCCACGACCTTCACGATCCCGATCATTCGACATCAGCTCCTGGGACACGTTCGAACGGTTCGCGTTGCCGGCCACGTTCCCAATTCGTCATCAGCTCGTCGCGTCGGCGCTCAACCCAGGAACGTATTATACGCATTGCCGCGGGCGGAAGCGAGCCACCAATGATCTCGCCGGTTTCAATCGCGACCAACGCCTCAAAGCCTTGATAATAGACGTGCACGTGCGGCGGCGGGTGTTCCCGCCAATACATCTGGACGACAAAGCCGAAGAAGATCGAGATTGTCGGCACGACCTACCCTCGCATCACAGCGGCGGGACCGGCCGCGGCTTGCCGTTGTCGTCGATGGCGACGAAGGTGAAATTGGCGTCGGTGACCTTCTCGTGGATTTGCGTCTGGAAGCGGCGCGCCCAGGCCTCGACATGGATGACCATCGAGGTGCGGCCGACGCTCTCGACCTCGGAATAGACCTCGAGCACGTCGCCGACCCGCACGGGCCGAATGAACTTCATCGCGTCGAGCGCGATGGTGACGACGCGGCCGCGGGCGCGCTCGACGCCGGCAATGCCGCCGGCCTGGTCCATGCGCGACAGCACCCAGCCGCCGAAGATGTCGCCATTGGCGTTGGTGTCCGCCGGCATGGCGCTGATGCGCACGGTCAACTGTCCGCGCGGATTGGTATCGTCGGTCATGGGAGTGCCTTCAGGACTGGATCGTCCGCGCATGGAAGCGTGACGGGGTGACCCGCGCAAGACAGCGCTGGAATTGGATCACAACCTTTGCTACCTTTGATTGTGTTTTTGGCAAACACCATTGGAGAGCGATCATGTTGCGGCACCCCTTTCGCGGGCTGGTGGGGCTGACGGCGCTGGGCCTTTTGGCCGGCGCACCGGCCCAGGCGCAGAACGCGCCAACGGCGGCGGTCATCGAGTTCGTGCCGTCAAGCAACCATCCGCCCGCTCCTCCCGGCCTCCAGCTCGTCTGCATGTCGACGAGCGGCAACGGCGCGCCGAACAGCGACACGTGTCCGGTCGTGCGCTACCAGGGCATCAGCACCTGGGCCTACAGCTTCAACGACAACCGCAACTCGCTCGCGCTCGTCTCCTACAATGCCGAGAACAAGGTGGTGCGCAATGTCGAGAAGGGCGGCACGCGCTATCTGTTCGACGCGATCGCCAGCCTGCCGACCCAGACCGTGACCTTCATCGGCCAGGGGCAGAAATCCGTCACCGTGCCGTGGAGCGACCTCGGCACGCCGGCGCATTAGGCGCGGCCGCTCGCGCAAAGGGAAAACGGCGCGCGCCGCGCGGCGGGGCGATCACGCACGCCCCGCATCGCCGGGCCGCTCGTCCGCCTCGTTCGTGCCGAGCACGCGCTCGAGCAGGATGTCGAGCAGCTGCTCGCGCAGGCGCTTGGCGAGCCATTCGTGCGTCGTCTCGATGCTGGCGAGCGGAAGGCGCGGCGCGGCCATGCATTCCCGCTGCGGCGCGATGCAGCACTGCTCGCGGCGGCAGCGGCGGAACGGGCATGTGCGCCAGCGCTTGGCAAGGTCGCTGACGATGATCGGCATGAGGCGCGACATCGCCTCGCGAACCACCTGTCCGTCGGTCGGCAGCGGCGGGTTGTCGAGAAGCGCGGCATGCGCCGCGACGGCGCGTTGCGGGTCGATCATTTGAAATCTCCAGGCGCAAGCGTTGAGGGACATGGGGGTTCGTTTCCGCGCGCCGACGGCGCCGGATCTTGCGAGGTCGCCCGCCCCGCCCCGAAGGGCGAGAGGGGTGGAGCGCCGGAAGGCGCAAACCACTGCCGCGCGAGGCGGCGGCGCTGGTTCAAGCGCCACGCCCCCCGGCACTCCACCGCGGCGTCTTATGACCCTGGGACCGTGCTTCCGAGCGGCGCGCGAGGCATGAGGCCTTCGCTTGGGCGGCCGGTGTGGCCGCCCTCCCTGGGCCTCGCCTTGTCGGGACGGCTTTCGCCGCCCCTAGCGCCGCCTCGTCCAGCCATTGAAGGCAGCCCCTCTTAGTGGGGGCGGACGGGCACCCAGGGCCCCCGAGCGCCGGTCTGACAAACCGGCCCGCGGGCGCCGCCCTCCCCCCGTTCGCTGCGTCACTGCAGAACGCCCCTCGCAAGGGGAAGGTATGCGGGATATAGCCCTATATGGGAGTATAGTCAAGGATTATTTTGATAGGAAAAGAGGGGGCGGCCGATGGTCGGCTAAAGTCTCTCCCGTCACCCTGAGGTGCGAGCGAAGCGAGCCTCGAAGGGTCTCTGACTCAGAAGTCCTTCGAGGCGCGCCTAAAGGCGCGCACCTCAGGACGACGGCGATGCTTAGGCAGGCAGGACCGCCCTACTCGCTCTCGCCCAATTTGCGCTTCACGCCCCACTCCACGAGCAGGCCGGCAAGCTCCTCAGCCACGAAGAAGCGCGCGCTGTCGCGGTCGTAGCCTTGCCCCAGAAGCGCGTCGTAATCGGTGAAGGTGTGCCGCGCATAGGCGACGAGCGAGAGCCACGCGGCATTTTCGGGAGTGGCGACGGAGAGACCTGGGCTGTCCATCGCGTGATCGACCACCGCGGCGAACTCGTGCGCCGGCAAATGCGGCGCGATGTGGCTGAGCGCGGAGGCGACGGCGGAGCGGGCAAGCATCCCAGCGAACGGCTACTCGGCAGCGGCTTGCGTCAATTCGCCGGCCTTCGCCATGCGTTCATGCAGCGCAATCGGATCGAGATCGAAGCCATTCGGCCAGGCGAGTGCACCGAGCTCGATGAAAACCCTGGCAAAGAATGCGGGGTCCTTCAGGGGCCGCACCATCTCGCCGTCGCGCGCCGCGGTCGACGAGAAATCGTGGACGCCGGCCGAACCGTCGGAGAATCCCACGCGCAGCTTGTAGCCGTCCAGATATTTGACCGAGACGACGTCAATCATCGGCGGGACCTGCGATCCGGAAGCAGCGGCCGTCGGTTTGGGCATGGCGCCAGTTCTCCATCAACTCGGCTTGCCGCAACAGCACCCAGGACTTTACCAAATTCGCCTGCGTGCGGGGAAGCGAGCCACTGCCGTCTTCCCTCATGCTGAGGAGCCGCGCATAGCGCGGCGTCTCGAAGCACGAGGCCACGGGGCCGCCCTCTCCTTCGAGACGCCCGCCTGCGGCGGGCTCCTCAGGATGAGGGCGGAGAGAGGCAAAGAAACACGGCGGGCTTTGGGCCCGCCGTTTCAATTCGATGGTCTTGCGCGCTAGTCCGTTCCAATCCCGATCACGAACAGCGCCAGTCCCACCCAGAACAAGACAAAACTGACGATGGCGAAGGCGACCGCCGCGCGGGCCGATGCAGTCCCCTTGAAGGAGGGCTGCGCCAAGCGCGTCAGTTGTCGAGGAACGAGCGCAGCTTCCGCGACCGGCTCGGGTGCTTCAGCTTCCTGAGCGCCTTCGCCTCGATCTGACGGATGCGCTCGCGCGTCACCGAGAACTGCTGGCCGACCTCTTCGAGCGTGTGGTCGGTGTTCATGCCGATGCCGAAGCGCATGCGCAGCACGCGCTCCTCGCGCGGCGTGAGCGAGGCCAAGACGCGCGTCGTCGTCTCGCGCAGGTTCGACTGGATCGCCGCGTCGATCGGCAGGATGGCGTTCTTGTCCTCGATGAAGTCGCCGAGGTGCGAGTCTTCCTCATCACCGATCGGCGTTTCGAGCGAGAGCGGCTCCTTGGCGATCTTGAGGACCTTGCGCACCTTCTCCAGCGGCATGCCGAGCTTCTCGGCGAGCTCTTCCGGCGTCGGCTCGCGGCCGATCTCGTTGAGCATCTGCCGGCTCGTGCGCACGATCTTGTTGATCGTCTCGATCATGTGCACGGGAATGCGGATGGTGCGCGCCTGGTCGGCGATCGAGCGCGTGATCGCCTGGCGGATCCACCACGTCGCGTAGGTCGAGAACTTGTAGCCGCGGCGGTACTCGAACTTGTCGACCGCCTTCATCAGGCCGATATTGCCTTCCTGGATCAGGTCGAGGAATTGCAGGCCGCGATTGGTGTATTTCTTGGCGATGGAGATGACGAGGCGCAGGTTCGCCTCGACCATTTCCTTCTTGGCCTGGCGCGCTTCGCGCTCGCCCTTCTGCACCATCTGCACGATCTTGCGGAATTCGCCGATCTCGACGCCGGTCTGCGCGGCGAGGTCGTGCACCATGCCGCGGATGTCCTTGATCTTGTCCTTCTCGTGCGCGACGAAGCCCTTCCAGCCCTTGGCCGACAGCTTCGAGACGCGGTTGAGCCAGCGCGGGTCGAGCTCGCCGCCAATGTAGTTCTTCAGGAAGTCCTCGCGCGCCACGCCGTAGCTTTCGGACAGGCGCATCAGCCGGCCTTCGTTCGAGACGAGGCGCTTGTTGATGTCGTAGAGCTGCTCGACGAGCGAGTCGATGCGCGCCTGGTTGAGCCGCAGCGACTTGACCTCGCCGATGATCTCTTCCTTGAGCTTCTTGTACTTGCGCTCCTGCGAGGGCGAGAGGTTGTCGCTCTTCAGGCGCAGCTCGATGTCCTGCTCCTGGAGGCGGCGCAGGCGCTTGAAACTGTCGGCGATGGTGTCGAAGGTCTCGACCACCTTCGGCTTGAGCTCGGCTTCGATCGCGGCGAGCGAGAGCGAACCCTCCATGTCGTCTTCGTCGAAATCGGACTCGGCGGCCGACTCGCCCGGATCCTTCTCCTCGCCGTCGCCACCGTCCTCGGTGGACTTGAACGGCGTCGCGGCCGGCGGCGCCGAGGGCGGCGCGGGCGTCTGCACGACCTGGAGATGCGGCGCGCCCGGCACCGGCGTGCCGACCTGCGAGCCGGGGATCGGCTTGCCGTCGGGGCCGATCTGCGGCGGCTGCATGTTCTTGGCGTCGGGGCCGGCATAGGTGGCCTCGAGGTCGATGATGTCGCGAAGGAAGACCTTTCCTTCGTTGAGTTCGTCGCGCCAGATGATGATGGCCTGGAAGGTCAGCGGGCTCTCGCAGAGGCCCGCGATCATCGCCTCGCGGCCGGCCTCGATGCGCTTGGCGATCGCGATTTCGCCCTCGCGCGACAGGAGCTCGACAGAGCCCATCTCGCGCAGATACATGCGCACCGGATCGTCGGTGCGCTCGGACGGCTCTTTCTTCTCGGTGGTGGCGAGCGATTTGGACTTCGACTCGACGACCTCGGTGCCGTTGTCGTCGTCATCGTCGTCGCCGGATTCGTCGGCCGCCTTCTCCTCGTCGGCGTCGGCTTCCTCGTTCTCGACGACGTTGATGCCCATCTCCGAGAGCATCGCGTAGATGTCCTCGATCTGGTCGGAGGACACCTCGCCCGAGGGCATCACTTCGTTGATCTGGTCGAGGGTGACGTAGCCGCGCTTTTTCGCGGCCTTGATCATCTTCTTGACGCCGGCGTCGGTCAGATCGAGGAGCGGCAGCGGCGTGTCGGGGGCGCCTTCGCCCTCCTTCTCAGGGGTCTCTTCCTTCGCCTGCGTCGCTTTCGCCTTGCTCGCCATCTCTTGTCTCTCTCTCCGGCCATTCTGGCCGTGACCGCCGGCTTATCGCCAAAAAGGGCCCGCGCTCCCTCTAACAAGTGCGCCGGCCCGAATCAGGTCGCCAATGTTGCGGGGCGCCGCTTAAGCCCCTCTTAACTCTGTCAAAAACGGCGGATTGTCGACCCTGACCAATCCTGCCCGTCCGCACCGCCGGAGGTTTCGGAGCCCGTCCTGGGCCGCCATCCGCGGGCCTGACCTCATACGCCACGAGCCCCCCGGCCGGAAGAGGCTCCGAAGCCCTCAATCTGGGCCTCGGTTCCATCCATCCGGGCGAGGCGCGCCTTCACGTCCCGCAACCGCAAATAGTTGGCTTCGCTGGCGTCGTCACCGAGCGCCTGCTCGGCTTCCTTGAGCTCCTTAAGTAGTGAATGCCACTGTCGATGCAAGCCGACGAGCTGGCCCCAGGTGACGAGAACGTCGTCGGGCGCCGCCCCCTCGCGGGCGCCCCAGACCGACAGCGTGGTGATGGCGGCGCCGACGCGCTCGACCACGTCGCCGAGATTGCGGGCGGCGAGCTCGGCCTTGAGCCCGGCGGCGTCCAGCGCGGCGGCATGGGCGGCGACGTCGATCAGGACGGCCTTGAGCCGCTCGGCATCGGCGTGGCGAAACTCCAGGTGCGAGAGCTCCTCGAGATGGTCGTGCAGCAGCCACGGATGGTTGAGCGCCGCCTGCAGGATCAGCGCCTCGCGGCGCGGCACGGAGGTGCGGTGGCCGCGGTGCACCGGGCTCGCCGCAAGCTGCTGGCTGACCACGACATAGGGCGTCGCCCGTCCCGGCTGCGGCCGCGCGAAGCCGCCGCCCTGCCGCGGCGGCCAGTCGCGACGCTGTCCGCCGCCGAAGCCGCCAAATCCACCGCCTTGTCCGCGGCCTTGCCCGAAGCCGCCCTGCCCCCGCCACGGCTCGCGTTGCGTCTGGGCCGGCGCGAAGAAAGCAGACAGCCGTGCGCGAAAATCCTCGCGGTAATAGCGGCGCACGGTCTCGTCGCCGACCGCATTCGTCACCTCGCCGATGCGCGCTTCGAGCGCGGCGCGCCGCTCGGGCGTATCGAACTGGTGGCCTTCGGTCTCGCGCGCCCACAGCATCGCCGCGAGGGGCTTCGCCGCGCCGATCACCTCGGCCGCCGCCTCGCGCCCGGCCGAGCGAACGAGATCGTCGGGATCCTGGCCCTGCGGCAGCAGCGCGAATTTGAGACTCTTGCCGGGCTTGAGCCGCGGCAGCGCCAGATCGACCGCGCGATAGGCCGCGCGCACGCCGGCGCCGTCGCCGTCGAAACAGAGCACCGGCTCGTCCGCCATCTTCCAGAGCAGGCCGAGCTGGTCCTCGGTCAGCGCCGTGCCGAGCGGCGCGACGGTCGCGGCAAAGCCCGCGGTCACCATGGCGATGACGTCGACATAGCCCTCGACCGCGATCACGGTCGCGCCGTCATGCGCGGCCTGCCGCGCCGACGCGATGTTGTAGAGCGTGCCGCCCTTGTGGAAGAGCGGCGTCTCCGGCGAATTGAGATACTTGGCCGGGACGTCCTTCTCCAGCGCGCGGCCGCCGAAGGCGACGATGCGACCGCGCAGATCGGTGATCGGAAACATGACGCGGTCGCGGAAACGGTCGTAGGGCACGGGGATTTCGTCGCCGGCGACGAGCAGGCCCGCCTCGATCATGTCCGGCACCGGCACGCCCTGCGCGCCGAGATGCTCCTTGAGCGCGAAACGCTCGCCCGGCGAATAGCCGATGCGGAATTTGAGCTGCGTCGCGGGATCGAGACCGCGGTCGGCGAGATAGCCGCGCGCCTTGGCGCCGGCGCGCGCGGCGAGGCTCGCCTCGAAGAACTTCGCGGCGAGCTCCATCACCTCGTAGAGCGATTTGCGCTTCTGCTCGCGCGCCTCGTCCTCGCGCGTGACCTTCGGCAGCGGCACGCCGGCGAGCTGCGCCATGCGCTCGACCGCCTCGGGGAAGGAGCAGCCCTCGGTCTCGATCAGGAAGTCGAAGATGTTGCCGTTCTTGCCGGAGGAGAAGTCGAACCACATCATCTTCGCATCGTTCACGAAGAAGGACGGCGTCTTCTCCTTGTTGAACGGCGAGAGACCCTTCATCTCGCGCCCGGCGCGAATGAGCTTCACCCGGCGCCCGACAACCTCCGAGACGGGGATGCGGGAGCGCAGTTCGTCGAGGAACTGGGGCGAGAAGCGCATGGGTTCTGTCGCGCGGCGGCGCGGGTGCTCTGGTGGCCGGTTGGGCGAATCGGTGCCCCTATATTAAAGGGTCGAATCGCGGTTTTCCGGGGCAGCGGCGCTGGAACCCGGCCAAGCCCCGTAATCGAGCCTTTTTCCCGGTTTTCCACAGACCCGGCGGGCCTGCCCAGGACCGCGAACGGGACGACTAGACCTCTTCCGTCGGGTTCTCCTGAGCCTTGCGGGCCGCAAGAGACGTGCAAAGCACGTGGCCGTCGGAAACGCCGTCCTTGTCGGTGTCGACCATGGCCCATTCCTTGTTGGCGCCCTCGAAGGCCAGCACGGTCACCTCGGTGCCGACGGCCAGGATTTGGATGACACCGAATTGGTCGCCGGGGCCCTGGCACAATTCCGCGCCGCCCGTGGCGACGACGACGTAGTCATCCTGACCGGGCGGCGCCGCGACCGCCGGTGGCGGCGGCGTCGGCTGAGGGACCGGAGCGGGAGCAGCACCGTCGGGATTATTCCGACCCATGTCGACAGCCTCCTTCAACCATTGCGGCGCGTTTACACTTGCCCCGCCGGCGCCCCACACCGCCGCCGTGCCAAACCCGATGTGCAGTGTCTGCGGGCCCATGTAGCCGACACCTGCGCCGATCCCGGTCGCGCCATTGGCGGCCGCCGCGGTGACGAAGGCGGCGACCGTCGGTCGCTGACCGGCGTCTTCGAAGCTGAGAACGACTCCGCCCTGGATGAGTTTCAAATCGGCTGCGTTGCCGCCGTCGTGCCGATGCGAGCCGACGCTGCCGCCGGTCGTTCCCGGCTGTCCGCCTGAAACGATGTCGAGCTTGTCGATGCCCGCGGCTGCGGCTGCGCGCTCGAGCAGTGTTCTCAATGTTGCATTGATCGGCCGATTGCGAACGGCGGCCGCCGGAGGTCCGACCATTTCAACCATCGCATGGCTCCTTCAAGCCCGCCGCAGAACGGTTGCTATTTGAATTTCTTCAGGCTTCCGGCCGGGCATTGGCGGCCGACATTGAACTGGACGATGCAATCCGCAATTTTCTGATATGCAGGCGCATACTTCGTCCGGTTGGTCAGGATCTTGGCGGAATCGACCGTCGGATCGTCCAAGATATCCTTCACATACTTCTCGATGGCGGCGTCGGTTTTTCCGCCCGGCAGCAGCAGGCCGCTGACGCGCGAGAACAAGGCGCTTTGAGCGCCCGGGCTCGTCACCGCGACACGCAGCATTTGCGGACTGCGCGTATTCGGCGCAGCCGTTTGCTTCAGGTCCTCGACCTTTCCGGGGTTGGGGCCGGCCGCCACTTTCGCTTCGTCGGCGTGCGTTTCCTTGGCCGCCAAGGTCTTCGACATGCCGATGAGCGCGGAGGCGATCGTTCCCGCCTGGTAATACCCATCCACATCCGACAGAGCCATCGGCAGCGTGTATTTGGCGATCGGAGTCGGGTTGCCGCTCGTGTCCAGCATGTGGCCGAAAATCGTGGCGGCCTGCTCCTTTCGGTCGGCGCGCATCTGGGTCTGCAACGCCTGGATCGTATTGCTCAGCAGCACCTTCTCGTTGAACGCTTTGTCCGCGCCAATGACGCCCGTCGCGAGTCCGGACAGGACCGTCTTGGTGGCCGATGACGCAAGCAGCGTCGACGACGTCGTCAGACCGAGGCTCGTGAGAGTCGCCGCGAGGCCTTCTTCCTCAATGTCCTTTGTCAATTTCGCTTCGTAGTCGTGATACTCCATGTCGGCGATATACATGCGCGCCGTCACGATCTGATTGCGCGCAATTGCCTGCCTGCCCGGATCGAGGCCGTTGTACGAGACCAGAAATGCCGAGACCTGATCCGGTTCGGGCGCCGCGAGCGCCTTCATGAGATCGACGTCTTGCTGGATCGGAATCGGACGGACCGGGCCCGTTTGCCCGAGTGTGCAACCGGCTGACAGCAGTGCAGCCGCCATCGCAAGCGACGTCGCAGACGAACGCATACTGGCCCCCACGGGACGTTTCCGTGCCGAGCCGATTACCGCCTTGCGATGCGCGAAAGACAACTTGAACGAGAACTTATCGACAAGCTTCGCTGTCTACTTGTGCACAACCTGTGGATTCATGTGTGAAATTTCGCTTGTCATACGTGTATGTGATTGTTGCGTGGGCATAAAAGTCGGACGGCAAAGGCTCACGGGATAAGTATGAAACCCGACATGACAAATGCCGCGTGTTCCGCGTGGAATTGCGGCCAACGCACTCGGGTACCGGAAGCGCGCGCCGTGTTCGTCATCCGTTTCGCGCGGATAATGGCCGGCGATGGAGCTATAAATTGGAAGCGTAGGGACGGCGCCCACGCGCGGTGTAAAAAATTTTTTGTCGGCTGAGCGCGGCGGTGCGCGCGCCGAAATTGCTCAAAGATATTTGCGCAACTCTGCCGCGGACTCCTGCGGCTTGCGGTCGAGCCTGAACGGCGCGACGAAGCGCCCGTCCTTGTCCATCAGATAGACGATGGCGCTGTGGTCCATGCTGTAGTCGCCGTCCTTGCCGGTCGGCACTTTCTTCGCATAGACGCGATACTCCTTCTCGATCTTGTCGAGCTCCGCCTTGTCGCCGGTGGCCGCGCGCAGATGCGGATCGAAGCTCGAGAGATAATCCTTCAACGCCGCCGGCGTATCGCGGTCCGGATCGACGCTGACGAACAGGGCCGCGGCGCGATCCGCATCGGCGCCGAGCGCGCGCATCACTTCCGAAATGTCGAACAGCGTGGTCGGGCACACGTCGGGACAGTGCGTGTAGCCGAAGAACACGAGGAACGGCTTGCCCTTGAGATCGGCGTCGGTGATCGGCTTGCCGTTCTGATCGGTCAGGGCGAACGGGCCGCCGACGCCCGAGCCCGCTGTGCGCGTGCCGAGATTGCCGGTCGCGTAGAGGAGCACGGCAAGAAAGATGACGAGCCCGAACAGAAAGGCGGACAGGACAAGCAGGACGTGCGAGGCGCGCGCGGTCATATCGGGGACCTAAGGATTGCTCTTGGCTTTCAGAAGCACGCCGCAAAGCCGGCGCGCAGCATCTCGAAAAACACCGTCGTCCCGTACCAGGCCCACAGCGCCAGGGTCGCGATCGCCAGCACGCCCGCGGCAGCGCCCAGGACGAGCAGCGGCCGGGTCAGGGATGGTGTCGAGGCGGCGGCGGACATCCGGGTCATGGAACAGGTCCCCTGTCGCGTCAGATAGGGCGGAACTGCCGAGAACGCAACAATTTGGGGCATGCGCAGGCCGCCGCATTAACCATTTTACCAGCCAGTGGCCGATAAATGGCCCCTTTCCGGCCCTCTCGTTGACTCAAAAGGTTAAACTCGCGATGAATAGCCAATCATGAATTCAATGGGCGACCGGGAGACCGTAATGCGTAATGCTTTGAGCTTGGCCGTCGCGATCACGCTGGCGACCGGCACCGCCGCCTGGGCGCAAAATGCCCCGGCCGCGAAATGCGACAATCCGAACGCACTCGGCGTCAGCCGCGTCGTCGAGATCGACACCACCGGCGGTCCCGGTTTCGGCTTCGAGCACTTCAAGGCCTACGACTTCCTCAAGGACAAGGAAGTCGTGCTGACCTTCGACGACGGTCCGTGGCCGGGCAACACGCCGCGCGTGCTCAAGGCGCTCGCCGACCAGTGCACCAAGGCGATGTTCTTCACCATCGGCAAGCAC
>JBQCFB010000061.1:0-2613 GCA_051959715.1 Pseudolabrys sp. | reverse complement strand
CCCGCGCGACATTGGCGCACTATGAAAGCGGTCTTTGCATACCTTGATTGTCGCGGTATCCATGAAGCTTCAGTGATTCGCCGCGCGCGTTTGGAGGCAGGCCGAGATTCCTGCCGAAATCGGAGGGACCGATGGTCATCTTCGATTGTAACGGCGTACTGGTCGACAGCGAGCCGCTCGCCACACAAGTGGCGTCGCACGAATTCATGCGCGCCGGCTTCGCGCTGACCCCCGAAATCGTCGCGCGCTATTTCACCGGCCGTCGCCCCGCCGACATGATCGCCGACGTCGAGGTCGCGGCCGGACGGCGCGTGCCGGCCGACTTCGCCGTTCACCTCCAGACCGAGACGCTCAAGCGCTTCCGCACCGACCTGAAGGCGACGGCGCACGCCGCCCACGCGCTGTCCTGGCTGCGCGGGCCGAAATGCGTCGCATCCTCCTCCGGCATCGACCGCATCCGCACCAGCCTGGCGACGACCGGCCTCCTCCAGTTCTTCGAGCCCTACCTGTTCTCGGCAAACGAGGTGCCGCACGGCAAGCCGGCGCCCGACCTGTTCCTGCACGCCGCCGCCAAAATGCGGGTGGAACCGCGCCATTGCATTGTAGTCGAGGATTCGCCGGTCGGCGTTGCCGCCGGCGTTGCGGCGGGTATGAGGGTCGTCGGCTTCGTCGGCGGCAGCCACGCCGGTGCGACGCTGGCCGGCCACCTCAGGAACGCCGGGGCGACCGCGGTCATAACGGACATGCGGGCCCTGAAAGGCACCGTCATCGACCTCCGCGGCTGGTGAAATGCCCGGGCGGGCGTGCTAAAGTGTCGCTCCGCCGACACGAGGATCACGCCCGATGCAGCCGACCCGAACCCGCGCCGACCTTTGGATGGACGTCGCCCTTGTGGCGTTCCTGATCGGCTTCGACGTCGTCGCCCGCGTTCTGCCGCACGCCCCGGGCGTCTGGCCGGTCGCGGCGAGCGCCCTGTTCGCCGGCCGCATGCTGCGCTGGCCCTGGCTCTCGCTCATCGTGCCGGTCGGCGCCGTGGCGCTGAGCAACGTCTTCATGCCCGACGACCACTGGGCGGTGCTCCTGACCGTCGCCATCGCGCTGTGCGTGCCGTCTCTGCTCGGCATGCTCGCCCGCCGCTTCAACGGCGTCGCGCCGACTGTCGCGGCGATGATCGCGAGCTCGCTCGTCTTCTTCGCGGCCACCAATTTCGCGGTCTGGGCCTTCGACGCGATGTATCCGACCACGTGGCAGGGCCTCGTGCAGTGCTACGTCGCGGCACTGCCCTTCCTCGACCGCACCATCCTCGGCGACCTCGCCTGGGCCTCCGCCTTCTTCGGTGGCGCCTGGCTGGTGCAGCACGGCCCGGCGCTCGCCAAGCGCGCGCTCTGACCGATCGCCATCGACTATGCTGAAATGGCCGGGCTCGCCCGGCCATTTTCGTTCGGAGGCTTCGTGTTCCCGCCCGAGCGCATCGTCTGTTTGACCGAGGAAACCGTCGAGACGCTCTACCTCCTCGGCGAGGAGCGGCGCATCGCCGGCGTGTCCGGCTATGCCGTGCGCCCGGCGCGCGTGCGCAAGGAGAAGCCGCGCGTCTCCGCCTTCATCTCCGCCGACGTGCCGAAGATCCTCGCACTTCAGCCCGATCTGGTGCTGACCTTCTCCGATTTGCAGGCCGACATTGCGGCGGAATTGATCCGCGCCAATGTCGCCGTGCACGCCTTCAACCAGCGCGACGTCGCCGGCATCCTCGGCATGATCCGCACGCTCGGCGCGCTGATCGGTGAAGCCGCGAAGGCCGACGCGCTGGCCACGTCGCTGTCCGGGCGCCTCGCGCGCGTGCGCGAACAGGGTGCGGCGTTGCCGAAGAAGCCGCGCGTCTATTTCGAGGAATGGGACGAACCGATGATTTCCGGCATCGGGTGGGTGTCGGAATTGATCGAGACCGCCGGCGGCATCGACGTGTTCGGCGACCTGAGCGCGCGCAAGAGCGCGAAGGACCGCATCGTCTCGGGCCAGCAGGTGATCGCCGCCGCGCCCGACATCGTGGTCGGCTCGTGGTGCGGCAAAAAATTCGTGCCGAAGCGTTTCGCCGCGCGGCCGGGCTTCGACCGCATGCCGGCAGTCGCGGGCAGCTGGCTGCGCGAGGTGAAGTCCACCATCATCCTCCAGCCTGGGCCGGCGGCGCTCACCGACGGCGTCGATGCGCTGGCGGCGATCTTCGCCGAATGGGCCAAACAGACTTAGGCCTGTCATGGCCGGGCTTCGTCCCGGCCATCTCGCTTAGGGAAGCACAGTGCCCGCCTCGTCGGGATGCGCGGGTCAAGCCCGCGCATGACAGCCGAGAGGTGTTCAACCCATCAAACGCCGCGCCTTGTCGCGCCAGAGGTCGAGGCGCTCGCGCCATGTCGACGGCGCTTCCGGCTCGGCGAGGCGCAGACCCACGGTCGTAACGCGGCCGGATTCGACCTGATGCGCCAGCAGCGCAATCGGCCCGAGCGCGACGATGTCGCCGACGCGGGCGGGCCGGCCAAGCTGCTCGATGAAGTATTGCGCGAGCGACAGTTCGGCATGCGCGGCGGCGACCTGGAGCCCGTAAATATCGGCGAGCGCGCC
>JBQCFB010000060.1:0-3905 GCA_051959715.1 Pseudolabrys sp. | reverse complement strand
GCAGGGCCCACACGGTTGCCGACGTTGGTGATCGTATTGCCGCCGACCCGGTTCCACTGGACGCCGAGCTCGCGCCCCGCGGTGCGCGACAATTCGATGAAGCGCACCTCGAGCAGCACCTGCTGCGGCGACATGACGGTGACGGCGTTGATGATCTCGGGGCCGAACTGGCGCGCGATGGTGACCGCCCTGTCGAGCGTGGCGGCGTCGGAGACGCGGCCGGACAGCATGATGCGGCCGTTGACGCTGGATGCGCGCAGGGCCGAGCCGGGGAAGTTGCGCGACAGCTCGTTCGTCAGCCGCGTCAGGTCATAGGTGACCTCGACGTCGAAAATGCCGATCAGCTTCTTGCTCTCGGCGTAGACCGAGACGCGCGTCGTGCCGATCTTCTTGGCGAGGATCGACAGCGAGTGGTCGGTCAGCGGGTTGACGTCCGCGACCTCCGGATCGCCGACGGTGACGTCGACGAAGCTGCGGTCGGTGCGCACGTCCTGCGACTTGCCGATGGCGACGGTGACCATCGCGGTGCGGTGCGCGCCGGAAATCTGCACGATGCGTTCCTGCGCATGCGCCGCGCCGAACATGCCGGCGAGCGCCAGCGCGAGCGTCACGGCGAGCGCGATCGCGATGTCGCGCAGCAGGCCACCGGCCGCAGCGCGTTCCTTGCGGCGCCAGCGAAAGCCGGCCGCGCCATTCTTGTTGTTATTCACGACACACTCCCCGCCGTCCCGGCGCATCGCGCAAGGGACTCGACAGCCCGCTTTTCGTTACCGTGCACCGGCGAGCGCCTCACTCGTCGACTCGACCGGAACGGTGTAGTTCTGCTTCGCCGAAGCGCGCGTCACGACGACCGTCGTCGTGCCGCCCTTGTCGGCGGGCGCCTCGTTGGAGCCCAGATCGTTCAGCGTGATCTTGCGCGTCTGCGTCTCAACGGTTTCGCCGGCCTTGCGCAGCAGCAGCGACAGGCTTCCGACCGAGGAGGCCAGCCAGACCTTCTGCGCCTCGACCGTGGTGACTTCGAGCGTCACCGACTTCGCCACCGCCGCCTTGGCGGCGCGCTCGTCGGCGCTCTGGTCGACGGCGAGGACACGCGTGTTCTGCAACACGACTTCCGTGCTCGCCTGGCTCTTGTCCATCTGGCGCGTCAGCACGACGTCGACGCGGTCGCCCGGCAGCACGAAGCCGCCGACGCCTTCGACATCGTTGACGCGGATGGTGACGGCCTTCATGCCCGGCTTGACCAGGGCCGACAGCGTTGCCCGCTGTCCGGGGCCGGTGATCTTGAGCGCGAGCACCGGCTCGTTCGGCTCGATCGCGGCGAGGACGACGCGGCGTCCCTGCGACAGGACGTCGGAAACCTTGGAGAAGGAGCCGGACGGCATGGCTTCGGCCGGCCACGGCACTTCCTCGAGCTGCGACGCGTTGAGTTCCGTGCCGAAGCGCAGGGCCTGCTTGGCGACGACGATTGTCTTCGTCACCGCCGGCTTGGCGGTCGACTCGATCGTCTTCGCGCGCTGGTTCGCCTGGTTGTTCAGCCACACATTGGCGATGAACACGGCGAGCAGGCCGAAGACGACGGCGAACCCGATCATGACGAATGTGCTGGCGCGCACGGCTTTGTTCCGTTTGACCTTTGCCCCTTGACCCGTGCGCCAACGATAGGGAGGAGGAAGTGTGCAATTGCTGAAATTTAAGCGCGCAATTCGTCCATGCCGACGGTGACCTCGGCCGATAGCGTTTACGAATGGTGTGTCGAATGCCGACACTTGCGCGGACATGGCCGCGCGCTGCCGGCGCCGAGCGGCGCCGCGGTAAGGATCGGTTTAGCCTAATGAAATCCTGCCGCCATTGCTCGCGCGCCCGCGTTACGGCAACATGAGGCTGGCGCCTCGCGGCGCCGCGCATTGCCCACCCGATGAACGAGGTGGGCAGGATAAAGCCAGGAGGAAACGTCGATGCCGGACTCCGCGTCCACCGCCGCTGCCGTTCCGTCGGCGGTTTCAGGCAGCGCCGGCGACCCGCGCATCCGCATCAGCGGCCTGGGCAAGCACTACGGCTCGCTCGAGGTCTTCCGGAACATCGATTTCGACGTCGGCGCGCGCGAGATCGTCGCCATCGTCGGCCCCTCGGGCTGCGGCAAGACGACGCTGCTCCGCTGCATCGACGGCCTGATCCCGTTCGATGCGGGCGAGGTGCGGGTCGGCAACGAGCTCGTCACCGAGCCGATCGCCGGCGTCGCCATGGTGTTCCAGCACTTCGGCCTGTTCCCGTGGAAGACCGTCCACGACAACGTGGCGTACGGGCTGCGCATGGCCGGCGCGTCGAAGGCCGAGATCGAACGCAAGGTTCCTGAGTTCATCAAGCTCGTCGGTCTCGCCGGCTTCGAGAACGCCTTCCCCTATCAGATGTCCGGCGGCATGCAGCAGCGCTGCGGCCTGGCGCGCGCGCTGGCGATCGAGCCGAACGTCCTCCTGATGGACGAGCCGTTCGCCGCGGTCGACGCGCAGACGCGCGAGATCCTGCAATTCGAGCTGCTGCGCATCTGGGAAGAGCGGCCGACGGCGATGATCTTCGTCACGCATTCGATCGAGGAAGCCGTGCTGCTCGGCCATCGCGTCGTCGTGCTCAAGGGCCGCCCGTCGAGCATCCACGAGATCGTCACCATCGATCTGCCGCATCCGCGCACGCGTGACACGCTGCGCGAGCCTCGCTTCGCGGAATTGCGCGAACGCGTCTGGTCGACCTTGATGCGCGAGGCCCGCGCCGCGGAATTCGAACTGCAAACCTGACAATCAAAGAAACGAAACGACGGGAGGATTACATGCTTCGCAGGACATTCACGCTCACTGCCGGCGCGGCGCTCGTCGCCGCGGCGCTCGCCGGCGCGTCGCCCGCGCTGGCGCAAGCCAAGAAGCTCACCATCGGCTTGCCTGGTATTCCGCCAATTTTCTCCGTGACCATCGTGCACGTTGCCGAGAAGCAAGGCTTCTTCAAGAAGCACGGCGTCGAAGTCGATATCCGTGCGATGGACAACGGCACTGCCGCCGCGCGCGCGGTGGTCGCCGGCGACATCGACATGTCTTGGTCGCCGACGCCGCCGGTCATCAACCAGGTGTCGAACGCAGGCGTTCCGCTGGTCGCCATCTACGGTATGCCGAACCCGGACTGGGTCGTCGGCACGACTGAGACCGGCAAGACCTGCAAGGACATGGCGGGTCAGGACGTCGGCGTCGATTCGATCAACGGCGCGCGATCCGTTGCATTGCGCTCGATGGTCGCCGGCGGCTGCAAGGAGATCAAGTTCGAGGACCTCAAGCAGGTCGCGCTCGGATCGGCGCCCGGCCCGGCGATGCTCGCCGGCCGCCTGAACTACGCGGTGCTGCATCTCGACGACCTCGCCGAGGTGCAGAACCAGGGCAAGAAGCTCAACATCCTGCTGGCGATGAAGAACACCAATCCGACCAGCCACTATCTCATCCTGGTTGCGCGCAAGGACAAGCTTGCGGCCAACCGCGATGCTTATGTGCGCGCGCTTGCCGGCATGGTCGAAGCCGCTCACTTCATGCAGGACCCCAAGAACGCCGATGCGGTTGCGGACATCGCCGCCGTCACCGGCCATGACAAGGCCGTCAACAAGCTGGCCCTCCAGGAATTCCTCAAGATCGACTTCTGGGCCGCCAAGGATGACGGCATGCCGAAGGCCAAGATCGACGCCGTGGCGGCGCTGATGAAGAAGATCGGCTCGATCAAGGCGGATAAGGAGCCGATCACCTACGAGAAGTTCGTCGATCCGACGGTGTGGAAAGACGCCAACGCGATGGTGAAGTGAGCCGCGTTCACCTCTCCCCGCTTGCGGGGAGAGGTCGGGCCGCGAAGCGGTCCGGGTGAGGGGCATCTGAACTGCC
>JBQCFB010000059.1:0-4961 GCA_051959715.1 Pseudolabrys sp. | reverse complement strand
ATCACCGGCGCCTATTCGCTGACGCGGCAGGCGATCCAGCTCGGCCTGTTGCCGCGGCTGGAGATCCGCCACACGTCGGAGGCGCTGGCGGGGCAGATCTACATGCCGCGCGTCAATGCGCTGCTGCTGCTCGGCGTGCTCCTGCTGGTCGCGCTGTTCCGCTCGTCGAGCGCGCTGGCGTCCGCCTACGGCATCGCCGTCACCGGCACCATGGTCGTCACCGCGCTCATGGCCTTCGTCGTCATCTGGCGCGTCTGGCAATGGCCGATCTGGGGCGCGGCGCTGCTGATCGCGCCGTTCCTGTTCGTCGACCTGACCTTCCTCACCGCGAACATGCTCAAGATCATCGAGGGCGGCTGGATGCCGCTCGCGCTCGGCGCGCTCGTCATGGTGCTGATGTACACGTGGCGCCGCGGCTCGCGGCTGCTCGTATTGAAGACTCGCAAGCAGGAAATCCCGCTCGCCGGGCTCGTCGCCAGCCTGGAAAAAAAGATGCCGCACATCGTGCCCGGCACCGCGGTGTTCCTGACCAGCGATCCGGAATTCGCGCCGACCGCGCTGCTGCACAGCCTCAAGCACTACAAGGTGCTGCACGAGAAGAACGTCATCCTGACGATCGAATCCGCCGATACGCCGAAGGTCGACGAGTCGGAGCGTGTGCGCATCGAACCGGTCGGCAAGACATTTTCGCGCGTCGTGCTGCGCTTCGGCTTCATGGAGACGCCGAACGTGCCGAAAGCCTTGGCGATCGCCCGCAAGCTCGGCTGGCAGTTCGACATCATGTCGACGTCGTTCTTCCTGTCGCGCCGCTCGCTCAAGCCGGCGGCGAAGTCCGGCATGCCGCGCTGGCAGGACCGGCTGTTCATCGCGCTCACGCACTCGGCCAACGACGCCACCAGCTACTTCCAGATTCCGACCGGCCGCGTCGTCGAGGTCGGCACGCAGGTGACGATCTAGGGCGCTGTCTTTCTCTCCCCCCGCGAAGCGGTGCTCGCGGGGGAGGGGAACACGAGGGCTGTACCCCTCCTACTTGCCCGCCTTGAAATGCTTGAGCAGCGTCTGAAGCAGCGGCGCCAGGCGCTTGAGCTCGTCGCGGTGGGCGGCCGAGAGCCGGGCCAGCAGCGCTTCCGCCTTCGGCGTCAGGGTCAGAAGAACCTGCCGCCGGTCTTCCGCCCCATGCCGCCGTTTCACCAGCGATTTCGATAGAAGCCGGTCGATCAGCCCGACGGCGCTGTGGTGGCGAATGCCAAGCCGCTCGGCGACGTCCCCGACCGTCATCGGCTTCTCGCCACCGAAGCCCTTGATGGCCAGCAGCGCCTGGTGCTGCTGCGCCGTAAGACCGGTTTCCTCGGCAGCGTCCTCGCTGAAGATCATGAACCGGCGCAGCACATAGCGGAATTCCGCCAGCCGCTCGTAATCCGGGGCGGTGAGGGGCTTGGGGCGTGGTGTCGCGCTCATCGCAGGGCTCCGGGAACAGGTATGCAGCACAGGCAGTTTGAATTATATCGCAGTGCGATATATACCCCGCGGACGACCAGAATCGGTCCCATTCCTCTCAAAGGCGCGCCTCGATGCCGAGCGATACCTCGCCCGATACCAAGATCCGTTCCAAAGTCAGCCCGGCGGAAACCGCCCAGCGGGCGGTCGAAGACCGTCTCAGGGATTTCAGCACGGACCGACGCCTGTTCCTGCTGATGGCCATGGCGGTCGTGGTCGGCTGCGCCGGCGCGGCGGCGGCCTGGGTGCTGCTGCACCTGATCTCGCTGGCAACGAACATCGCCTATTACGGCCGATTCAGCGCCGCGGCGGCCTCGCCGCCGGGCCATGGCCTCGGCTGGTGGTCGGTCGCCATTCCGGCGGTCGGCTGCCTGATCATCGGGCTGATGGCCCGCTTCGGTTCGGAAAAGATACGCGGTCACGGCATTCCCGAGGCGATGGAGGCGATCCTGATCGGCCGCAGCCGCATCCAGCCGCGGGTGGCGCTGTTGAAGCCTTTGTCGTCGGCCATCTCGATCGGCACGGGCGGCCCATTCGGCGCCGAGGGGCCGATCATCATGACCGGCGGAGCCTTCGGCTCGCTGTTCGCACAGTTGTTCCATCTGTCGAATGCCGAGCGCAAGACGCTTCTCGTCGCAGGTGCTTCCGCCGGCATGAGCGCGACCTTCGGCACGCCCGTGGCGGCGATCTTGCTCGCGGTCGAATTGCTGCTGTTCGAGTGGAAGCCGCGCAGCTTCGTCCCGGTCGCCATTGCGTCGATCGTCGCGGCGGCGCTGCGGCCCTATCTGATGGGCGGCGGCGTGCTGTTCCCGATGCCCGAAAGCGCGGCAATGGCGCCCTTCGGCCTGCTGCTCGCCGCCGTGCTCGGCATCGTCGCCGGCCTCGGCTCCGGACTCCTGACGCAGATGGTCTACGCCTGCGAAGACGCCTTCCAGCATTTGCCGATCCACTGGATGTGGTGGCCGGCGATCGGCGGCGTCGTCATCGGCATTGGCGGCGTGATCGAGCCGCACGCGCTCGGCGTCGGCTACGACAACATCGCCGCGCTGCTCGCCGGGCAAATGACGCTGACCGCGATTCTGCGGCTGATGCTCGTGAAATCCGTGATCTGGTCGGTCGCGCTCGGCTCCGGCACGTCCGGCGGCGTGCTCGCGCCGCTCTTGATGATGGGCGGGGCGCTCGGCGCGCTGTTCGGGTGGATTGCACCTGTCGGCGACCCGTCTCTGTGGGCGCTCGTCGGCATGGCGGCGATCATGGGCGGCACGATGCGCTCGCCGCTCACCGCGATCGTGTTCGCGCTTGAATTGACGCACAATATGGGCGGCCTCGTTCCGGTCGCGGTCGCCTGCGTGATGGCGCATGCGACGACCGTGCTGCTGCTTCGCCGCTCGATCCTGACCGAGAAGGTGGCGCGTCGCGGCCATCACGTGATGCGCGAATACATCGTCGATCCGTTCGAGACGATGCGCGTCGCCGACATCATGGCGAAGCCGGCCGAGACGCTTGCCGCCGACATGGCCATCGGCGATGTGGTCAAGTTCTTCACCGACGACCCGTCGGACCGGCACAAGAGCTATCCGGTGGTCGAGACCGACGGGAAGCTCTGCGGCATCGTCTCGCGCTCGGACGTGCTGCGCTGGACGGTGGAAGGCTGGCCGACCGGGCAGGTTTTGCGCGACGTCGTCTCGGAGCAGGAACTCACGACCGCCTATGAGGACGATCTGGCCGGCCGACTCGCCGACCGCATGGCCGCGGCCGATGCGAGCCGCGTGCCGATCCTGAGCCGCCACGACGGCGCCGTGGTGGGCCTTGTCGCGCGCCGCGACCTGCTGCGGGTGCGCCTCCAGGGCCGACGCCAGGAAACCGAGCGCGAGGTGCTCATTCCGCTTCGCGGCGGGCGGACGTCGGCGGCGGCGGAGTAGGGCGGCAAAAGACTGGTGCGGCGACCTCCGATTCCGGTTAGAAATCCGGCTTTCGCGAGGGAAATACCATGTCAGACATGCCGCGCGCCGATGAGGTCACCAACCTGACGCCGGAGGAGGTGGCCGAGGGCCTGCGCGCCGGGCGCATGCTCCTGGTCGACGTGCGTGAGCCGAACGAGACCGCGCTCGAACGCTATCCCGACGCGGCGATCGTGCCGCTCTCGGCCTTCGATCCGGCAGCGATCCCCGATCCGCAGGGCAAAGAGGTCGTCTTCGCCTGCCGCTCGGGGCGGCGTTCGATCACGGCGTCGGTCGCGGCGCAGGACGCCGGATATCCGTACAAGTCGCATCTGGCCGGCGGCATCATCGCCTGGAAGGCCGCCGGGCTGCCGACCGAGACCTGATCCCCGCCGACGAGCAACGCCATGCGCCGCGCCCTTGCACTCGCCGCTGTCGCCCTGTGTCTCGCGCCGGGATTGGCCGCCGCACAGCAGCGCACCGTCAATGTCTACAACTGGTCGGACTACATCGACCCGAGCGTGCTCGAAGACTTCACTAAGGAGACCGGCATCAAGGTGCAGTACGACACCTTCGACGCCAACGAGACGCTGGAGACGAAGCTGCTCGCCGGCAAGTCCGGCTACGACGTCGTCGTGCCGACGGCCTACGAGCGGCAGATCAAGGCCGGCGTCTTCCAGAAGCTGGACAAGTCGAAGCTGCCGCATCTCGCGAACGCCTGGCCGGAGATCACGAAGCGGCTCGCGGCCTACGACCCCGGCAACCAATACGCCGTCAATTACATGTGGGGCACGACCGGCATCGGCTACAACGTCAAGGCGGTCGAAGAGCGCCTCGGCAAGGGCGCGAAGATCGAGTCATGGGACGTCGTGTTCAAGCCGGAGATGCTCGCCAAATTCAAGGACTGCGGCGTGCACATGCTCGATTCAGCCGACGACATCATGCCGGCGGCGCTGCAATACCTGAAGCTCGATCCTAACTCCGTGAAGCAGGCCGACCTCGACAAGGCGGCCGCCCTCTTGATGAAAATCAGGCCGTCGGTGCGCAAATTCCATTCGTCGGAATACCTGAACGCGCTGGCAAGCGGCGAGATCTGTCTCGTCGTCGGCTGGTCGGGCGACATCAAGCAGGCGCAGAAGCGTGCGGCAGAGGCCAAGAACGGCGTCGAGATCGGCTATGCGATCCCGAAGGAGGGCGCGCAGATGTGGTTCGACAACCTCGCCATTCCGAAGGATGCGAGCCACGTCGCCGAAGCCTACGCCTTCATAGATTATCTGCTGCGGCCGGAGGTGGCGGCGAAGAATTCGAACATGGTGTCCTACGCCAACGGCAATCTCGCCAGCCAGAAGTTCGTCGGCAAGGCGGTGCTCGACGACAAGAGCGTGTATCCCGACGCTGCGACCATGGCCAAGCTCTACACGGTCGGCGCCCGCGACCAGCGCGCGCAGCGGCTGATCAACCGGCTGTGGACGAAGGTGAAGACGGGGGAGTGAGGGCATCTCTTGTCCTGGCCGGGCTTGTCCC
>JBQCFB010000058.1:0-2098 GCA_051959715.1 Pseudolabrys sp. | reverse complement strand
TACGCGGCGTGACTTTGCGCCACCTTTCCAGACCAACGAGTATCGGGCCGACATGACGGATCGTTCCTGCCTCGCCATCGTTCTCGCCGCCGGCGAAGGCGTGCGCATGCGCTCGTCGACGCCGAAGGTGCTGCACAGGATCGGAAATCGCACGCTCGTCGATCACGTCATGAGCACGGCGATCGCGGCGGGCGGCGCGGAGCTCGCGGTCGTCGTCGGGCCGAACCATGAGGCCGTCGCAGCCGAAGCGAAGCGCATCGCGCCGCAAGCCGCCATCTACAAGCAAACCGAGCGCCTAGGAACCGCGCATGCCGTGCTCTCCGCGCGCGAGGCACTCGATCGCGAGCCGGCCGACATTCTGGTCATGTTCGGCGACACCCCCCTGATCCGGGTCGAGACGCTCGCCGCCTTGCGCAAGGCGCTGACCGAGGGCGCCGCGGTGGCGGTGCTCGGCTTCACGCCGGCCGACCCGACCGGCTACGGCCGGCTGGTGACCGACAAGGATGGCCTGCTTGCCATCCGCGAGCACAAGGATGCGAGCGAGGCCGAGCGCAAAATCGGCTTCTGCAATGGTGGGCTGATGGCGCTCGCGGGCAAGCATGCTCTCGTCATCCTCGCGCGCATCGGCAACCGCAACGCCAACAACGAATATTACCTCACCGACGCCGTCGCCATCGCCCGCGATATGGGGCTCAAGGCGGTCGCGATCGAAACTTCGGAGGACGACGTGCGCGGCATCAACACCAAGGCGCAGCTCGCCGAAGCGGAAGCCGTGTTGCAGAAGCGGCTGCGCGCGGCGGCGATGGAGGCGGGCGTAACAATGGTGGCGCCCGACACGGTGTTCCTCTCGACCGACACCAAATTCGGCAAGGACGTCACGATCGAGCCGAACGTCGTGTTCGGGCCCGGCGTCAGCGTCGACGACGGCGCCGTCATCCAGTCATTTTCGCATATCGAGGGCGCGCACGTAGGGAAGGGTGCGCGTGTCGGCCCGTTCGCGCGGCTGCGGCCGGGCGCGGCGCTTGGCGTCGATGTGCACATCGGCAACTTCGTCGAGGTGAAGGCCGCGACGATCGAGGATGGCGCCAAGGCCAACCACCTCGCCTATATCGGCGACGCCCGCGTCGGGGCGGGGGCCAATATCGGCGCCGGCACCATCACCTGCAATTATGACGGCTTCGCCAAGCACCGGACCGACATCGGCGCCGGCGCCTTCATCGGCACCAATTCGTCGCTGGTCGCGCCGGTCAAGATCGGCGACGGCGCCTATATCGGTTCCGGCTCGGTCATCACCAAGGACGTGCCGGGTGACGCGCTGGCGATCGAGCGGGCGCAACAGACCGTCAAGGAAGGTTGGGCAAAACGCTTGCGGGAGGTGCGTCTGGCGCGCAAGAAGGGCGGCGCGGACGCCAAAAAGCCTTGACCCGTGTGGCGCCGGCGTCATGCCGGGCATCGACACACGGCGAAATGTGAAGTGATTTCAAGAATCTCGTGACCGCCAGTTACAGCTAAAGCGGAACTTTAAGGGGGCATCCAATCGGATGTGCGGGATCGTTGGAATACTCGGGACCGAGCCGGTCGCCGAACACCTGGTCGATGCACTGAAGCGGCTCGAATACCGCGGCTATGACTCCGCGGGCGTCGCCACGCTCGACAAGGGCGTGCTCGGCCGCCGCCGCGCCGAGGGCAAGCTCAAGGCGCTGGAGAACCGGCTCGACAAGGAGCCGCTCGCCGGCAACATCGGCATTGGCCATACGCGCTGGGCGACGCACGGCCGCCCGACCGAGGGCAACGCGCACCCGCATGCGACCGACAAGGTCGCCGTCGTCCACAACGGCATCATCGAGAACTTCCGCGAACTGCGCGACAGCCTGATCAAGGGCGGGGCGAAGTTCGCGAGCGAGACCGACACCGAGGTCGTCGCCCATCTGGTCACGCGCGAGATCAAGTCCGGCAGGAAGCCGGTCGAGGCGGTCGCGGCGACGCTCAAGCAGTTGCGCGGCGCCTTCGCGCTCGCCTTCCTGTTCACCGGCGAGGACGACCTGATGATCGGGGCGCGCAAGGGCTCGCCGCTCGCGGTCGGCTATGGCGACGGCGA